>NZ_FR895100.1:21738-50161 GCF_000434655.1 Clostridium sp. CAG:43
CGATACGGTTGCGGCGATGCTGGCGCTCGATGAATTTGTGCGGCAGGCGATTTCGATGGTCTATTTACTAAACCGGACGTATATGCCTTACTATAAGTGGATGTTCCGGGGAATGGAAAACTTTCAGATTCTGCCGGAGGTGGCGGAAAAAATCCGGGAGCTTTCGGTGATGGGAGATACGAGCGAGATGTGGAAGCCGCCGTTTCCCCCGGGATGGAATCCTTATGTAAACCAGTTAGATCCGCGTGTGGGTCGGATCGAGGAAATCTGTCAGGCGGTAGTTGGGGAACTGCGAAAACAGGGACTGACTGATAGCCGGGATGCATTTCTGGAAGCGCATACGTGGGAGATCATGAAACGGATTCAGGATCCGGAGCTGAAAAAATGTCATGTGATGGAAGGATAAGCCGCGGATAGACACATCAAAATGGGAACGCGCATGGACTGTAACTGAAAGAAAAGATGCAGGAAATTGATTTGGAAGGGATCTGGCAAGCAAAAGGGAGGACAGCGTATGACGAAACAGGAGAAAATAGAGAAACTGATTCAGATGGAGTGGGAAGATTTTCAGAAAGTCAATAACGAGGGCGGACGTGCTTCTTGTCAGGACGATCCGGAGACATTTTTTATCATGCGACGAAGCCATTTTGCACCGTGGACAGAGGAACTCATCGACTGCGTGCAGGCGGATATGGACCGCGCCCATGAGCAGGGGCGCAATCTGGTAATGGAGAAATATGCGTGGATGATGGCGAGCACCGCACCAGAGCAGTTTAAGAAACTGCATCATTTTCTGATTGATCCGACGCTGGCGGGCGAACAGTGGAGTGATGCGATCGTGAAACAGCAGCTTGCCTGGATGGAAGAGTACCAGGCGAAATATCCGGTGCTGGCGTCTGGAAACCGGCTTCTCTACAGTTCTGAAGATACGCCGTATGATACTTCCTTCCAGACGTACCTGCTTGGAGAACTGCGGACTTACTCGGACAGCACTCTGCATACGTACTGGCAGTTTATCAATGAACTGAAAAAGGAAGGAAAGAGTCTGGCACTTATGACGATGGAGGCGGAAGTGAAGGCATATGAATATGAGGGGCTGGATGCGGCGGAGAAGGCGCTCTCTAAATAAAAATTAGAAGGATGCATATTTGAAAATTTATGGCAATGATTTCGAAAAAGTGAATGTATAATAGCTATATACAACCGTTGCATTTACGATAAGGCAACAAAGTGCCCATATAAGAAGCACGGAAACTGCTTCTGGATTGTGATGCCTCACCGGACGACTTACGTCGGCACGGTGCTTCCCAATCCCATACATTCGAATTTTTCGATGGCATTGGATTTTCTTTCTTTCAGAAAGAAACTTCTCAGAGCGGGATTTCCATTGCCTGCGGATGCAGCTTCTGTGTAAAGCTCTTTGCTCCTCGGAGCGGATTACTGTGCAGAAGTTAACAACAGGCAGGTGCGGGTGCATCGCCTTCTGTAAGAAACGGTGCTGTGCAATCTGTGAAAAACTGTGAGGTATTGAGACGAAAGGAGCAGCAGAAATGAAAAAAATGAATATTCCTGTTGGGGTTTCAGACTTTGAAGAAATTCGTAAAAACGGGTATTACTACATCGATAAATCGGAGCTGGTCAGAGAGCTGCTCAGTAGAACAGGAACAAAAGTGACACTGATTACCCGTCCTCGGCGCTTTGGAAAGACGCTCGGCATGAGTATGCTGGAAAGCTTTTTCGATATCCGAAAGGACAGCAGAGCGTTATTTGAAGGGCTAGAGATTTCGGAAAACCAGGCGCTGTGCGATGCGTGGATGAACCAGTATCCGACGATTTTTGTTTCGTTTCGACAGGTAGATGGTCTTAACTTCACCGGAGCGTACGACATGCTCACATGGGTTATCTCAGAACTATATAAAGAGCATCACTATCTGCTGGACAGCGACAGTATCGGCACCAGTGATAAGGAGATCGCGAAACAGCTGGAATGGGGACAGGCTTCCATGAAGGACATGAAAGGAAGCTTAATGTTGCTTACCAGGATGATGCAGCGGCATTATGGAAAGCCTATCATTCTTCTTATAGATGAGTACGATGTTCCTGTCGCGAAAGCGAACAACAACGGTTACTATAATGAAATGCTCGATGTTATGAAGGGATTGATGCAGGCTCTGAAAGACAATCCGGCACTTCGTTTTGCTGTCGTGACAGGCTGCTTAAAGATCGCGAAAGAGAGCATCTTTACGGGAACCAATAATTTCGTATCGGATACGATCACAAATTCTCGTCTCAACGAGTATTTCGGCTTCGTACAGAGCGAGGTTGATGAACTGCTGAAAGCTGCTGACGTGACAGAACAGGCAGAGAACATGAAGAAATGGTATGATGGCTACCATTTCGGAGATTTTGATGTCTACTGTCCGTGGGATGTCATGAATTATATGCTGGAGCTTCAGCATAATCCGAAGGCAAAGCCGATCAGCTACTGGAAAAACACAAGTGACAATGCCATTATCCGTTCCTTTATCGATTATGCGGGCAGTACGATCACAAAGAAGCTGGAGACACTGATGGCGGGCGGCTGCATCGTCCAGCGTGTGGATGAAAACCTGACCTATGATTATCTCCATTCATCAGAAGATAACCTCTGGAGTACATTGTATCTGACGGGATACTTAACACGGGCGCGGGAAGAGGATTATATGGGTGAAGTTCCAGACGGTATGGTAGCCCTCATGATTCCGAATGCAGAAATTAACGAGATTTTCGAAACAACGGTCATCAAATGGTTTGATGACAGCGCGAAGAAGTGGAATCGAAATGCGCTGTTTGATGCCGTCTTTAGTGGTGACAGTGAAGGTATTAACAGGGAGATGAATGCCCTGCTCCGGCGCACCATCAGTTATCATGACTATCGGGAGGACTTCTACCACGCATTTCTCGCGGGCATTTTTACAGGCGCTGGATATATGGTGGACTCCAATAAGGAGCATGGAGAAGGGCGAAGCGATGTGGTCGTTTATGATCCCATCAATGCGCGCGTTGCGATCTTCGAAGCGAAGTACACAAAGACCCTGGGAAACCTGGAGAAGGATTGCGATACGGCTTTGCAGCAGATCGATGATCGGATGTATGCAAAGGAATATGAGGATGACTACGATCAGATTTTCTGCTACGGTATCTCGTTTTTCAAGAAACGCTGCATGGTAAAGGAAAAAGGTTAATTTCTTTAAAAATACGTATCTGAAAAACAGATCACCCTTTAAACCAATATCCGTTTGTGAGATAATAAGATTATAAGAAAAACAAAATACTCAAAAAAGGAGAGATGAATATGAAGATAAGAAAGAAACTAATCGCATCTGCAATGATTGTAGCCATGATGATGGGCACAGCAACGACTGCACTCGCTGGTCAGTGGCAGCAGAATTCAAAAGGCTGGTGGTGGCAGGAGGATAATGGCGCTTACCCGAAGTCACAGTGGCAGTGGATCGATGGCAATAAGGATGGCATTGCAGAATGCTATTACTTTGATGGCAGCGGCTATATGCTTTCAAATACCACGACCCCGGATGGATATGTAGTAAACGGTGATGGGGCATGGACGGAAGGAGGAGCAGTAAAGACGAAGAACGTAAGCACAGAACCCGTGACGGAAAATACGTCAAACGACACGGTCACAAATTCACAGGCTCCGGCAACCGATGTCTATAGTGGAACCTATGCATACAATATTGGCACTTACTCGTTTTCCATGAAGATCGTGTATGACCCGGCAACCAAGACGCTGACAGATACCGAGTGGCTTCCGGGATTTGGCGGAGTCACGGATACGTACCATTATGCAGGTGTGAATGAGATGGGCTACACCGTGTTTGAATGCACAAGTTCGAATAAAACCGCCATCAGTGGTGATTCATATATTTATTTCTCAGCACCTGGTGTAATGGTCGTAGAGACTGAGAATGGCTATGAGAACGTAAAGAAGCAGTAAAAAGGAGAAATCGATGAAGTTGCGAAAGAAGTTAATCGCATTATCTGCGCTTACATTATCACTCATCATGGTTGTTCCGGTGTTTGCGGATAACCCGGTCGGATGGCAAAAGAATGAAACAGGATGGTGGTACGGAACAAATGCCGCAGGAACAACCTGGTATCACGATGGCTGGAAGTGGATTGATGGAAACAAGGATGGATTTTCAGAGTGCTACTATTTCACTCCGAACGGATACATCGTGACAAATGGGAAGACTCCGGATGGATATGATGTAAATGCCGATGGTCAGTGGACCATAAATGGTGTCGTACAGACCATAGGTGCTGCGGCAGCACAGGCTGCCGGTACAGCAAATACCAATAGACCATCGTCAAAGGAGATCATTAATTATCTGTATCGGGGAAGAAGCGCAGAAGTAAGGAATAGACTGATCGGAGAATTAATTGACACTTCAAAACCGGAGTGGAACAATGGTGTCACTAACATTTACATGATTGATGCCGTTGGCGCTCGTTGGACCCGTGTGCATGGTGGTTGGTACTTTTTAGGCTATGATAACACAGATGTAGAGGCGATTGCGCTGAATGATGAAGGCTATCTTCTTGCAGATACCGTGACCCCGGATGGATATTATGTAAATAAGCGGGGCGTACTCGAAATTGACGGCCGTGAAGTAACGCACTGTGAAGAATGCATATACATTGCAAGCAGCATCGATGTTCCGGATAAAAATCATGTGGATTTAAGTAAATATAACGATTGGGAAATCGGCATCGGTCATTGTTGGTCAATGACAGCATATCCGTTTGGAAAACTCGTATATAACCATGTTACTGGAATGGATAGAGAACAGGGTGGCATCGGATCCAACATTTTAAGCCATAATGATTTCGGCGTTTGCGCGGTATGGGATGCAGAAAACTCTTATAAGCACACGAAAAAATAAATAGATTTTAAAGCGGCAGGAGAAAATCCTGCTGCTTTTTTATGCTGATAGAAAAACACCGGATTTTCACGAGATAAAGAAAGGTACGTATGAATTTCACCAAAAACACGATTTACACAACATATAATAAATGGAAAATAAATTTACATATTTCACAGAAGAAACACTTAAGAAGCTTTATGGTTTGATGTAAAAGATTATCCCGACTTTTTTGATATATTTTCACAGAAAAACGGAGTATTCTGCCAGAATTCCGGATAATCATAAAGTCGGGATAAGTGGTGTGAGAGGACGGGAGCTAATCACTCTCTCCTACTCGATTATCAGCACATTCTTTGTTTCCAATTTTTACGAAAACCGCCGAACCACCCGCATCACCTGTTCCACCGTATCGCTCAGATTCTTCCGGGCGGATGCCGGTTCCATTGCTTCTTCCAGCGAACAGATGGAGCGGAGAATTGGGAAAAAGGCGTCGATTCCGGCATCGTTACACTGGATGGCATCTGGGGTGACGCAGCCGGAGAAGGCGAAGACGGGCTTGCCGTATTTTTTAGCCAGTCTGGCGACGGCGATGGGGGCTTTTCCCATAGCAGTCTGTCCGTCGAGACGACCCTCACCGGTGATGACGATATCGCTGTCCCGGATGAACGATTCCAGAGAAGTTTCTTCCAGCACGATCGAGGCGCCCGGTTCCAGGACGGCGTTCATATAGCTTAAAAAGGCAAATCCGAGACCTCCGGCGGCACCCGTGCCGGGAACCGTTGGATCGGCGTGTGGAAATTGCCGGGCGGTGAGGACGGCGTATGCCTGCATCCAGCGATCCATGTTTACGATATCCTCCCTGGAAGCGCCTTTTTGCGGACCATAGACGGCACTGCAGCCATTTGGACCGCAGAGCGGATTGGTGACATCACAGGCGATCCGGAAGCTGCACGCGGGCAGTTCGGGAAGAACGGAGCCGGTACGGATGGAAGAAAGCTCTGACAGTCCGGCGGCACCCGGGGAGACGGGCGTTCCGTCTTCTTTGAGAAATTGATATCCCAGCGCGGAGAGCATGCCGAGTCCGCCGTCGTTGGTGGCGCTGCCGCCGATGCCGATCAGGAAACGCCGGCAGCCTTGGCGGATGGCGTCAAGGATCAGTTCTCCGACGCCGTAGGTGGTAGTGCGGAGTGGATTGCGTTCCGTAGCAGCCAGGAGCGGAAGTCCGGAGGCAGCAGCCATCTCGATCACCGCAAGCGGTTCGCCCTGTCCCGGTGAGGTGAGAATCCCGTAGTCGGCTTGAAGGGGGCGTCCGAGCGGATCGGAGACGGAAATGGTGCGGATCCTGCCGCCCAGTCCTTCCGTCAGGGCATCCACGGTTCCCTCGCCGCCATCTGCCAGAGGGCGCACGAAGACTTCTGCCTCGGGATAGACGCGGAGAATGCCGTCTTTGGCGGCGTTTCCGGCTTCCATCGAGGTCAGACTTCCTTTCAGGGAATCGATTGCAACCGTAATTTTCATATGAAGGTCCTCCTTTTTGATATTTTGGATCCGATTCATTGTTACTTTCAGATGGAAATTGAAACTTTTCTTGACAGCTATGCTTCTTTTTATTATAATACTATTGGACACTGGATACAATATTGGATGCTCCATTTTAAGAAACAAATTTGGCATTTATCTCATGTTTGAGATAGCCAGACGAGCGACAGGAGGTACCGATATGAGTAACTTAACAATCAGACCAATCAACACTGGTTTCGTGACGATGATTCCGAAACAGTATCTTTACCACCATTCTACGGTGGCATATTATCCCGATGCTTCCGATCGGGAGGAAGAATACCCAGTTTTTACGTATCTGGTAGAGGGCGGAGACAAACTGCTGCTTGTGGATACGGGCATGGCATACACAGAGCGCGCCGATAAATACCACCATCATGGATCATACCAGCCGGAGGGCATGGCGATCGCGGATCAACTTGCAAAGATCGGATATAAACCGGAGGATATTGATATTGTAGTGTTTACCCATCTGCACTGGGATCATTGCTTCTATATGGAAAAATTCACGAATGCGAAATTTTATGTAAACAAGAAGGAATACGAATTTGCGATGGATCCAATCCCGCTCTATTACAAATCATACGAGGCGCCGCAGCTTGGCATTACCCGCCCATTTGAGGGAATCAAGATGGAACTGCTAGAAGGCGAGGCAGAGATCATGCCGGGCGTGCGCGTATTTGAGACGCCGGGACATTCCATCGGACATCAGTCGGTTGAGATCGACACGGCAGCGGGCAGATATATTTGCTGCGGTGATGCAATTTTCATTATGGATAATACGAAACCGATCGAAGAGATTCATTATGATATTACGCCTCCGAACCGGTTTTCAGATATTGTCTCCGCCTGGAAGAGCATCGAGCTTATCAAAGCCCGGGCAGAGAGTCTGGATAAGATTCTGACCTGCCATGACCGCGAGATGTTAGATCGGGTTTCGAAAACACCGATCCTTGGTCTTTAAGACGAAAGGCAGGTGAAAGAAGAAGTTCGTGAGACTTCGAGAAAATGGCAGTGGTTGGGGTAATTGCAAGCTGTGACACGAAATATCATGAAGTACAGTTTGTACAGAAAAAAATAAAAATGAGCGGAAACAGTCCGCTAATACTCGATGTCAGCACGGGACCGCATATTCCGATGCGCGCAGATGTCAGCCGGGAGGAGATTCTGGCAGTGGGTGGTTATACCTGGGAGCAGGTGCACGCGATGGACAAGAGCGGCGCGATCGCAGCGATGACGGAGAGTATTTCCAAGATGCTGTTAAAACTCGTCGAGGAGAAAAAGATTGACGGCGTGATGGGAATGGGCGGACTGCAGAATACGGTCATGTGTTCTGCGGCGCTGCGCCTGCTTCCGATCGGATTTCCGAAGATTATCTGTTCCACGATCGCCAGCGGATACCGGTATTTTGACACGGTTGTGGGCGACAAAGATATCATGGTGGTTCCGTCGATCGTTGATTTTGCCGGTATGAACCCCGTTAATGAGGCTGTGTTGGGAAATACAGTCAGCGCCCTGATTGGCATGGTGACATATGGGGGAAAACGGATCGATACACATGGGGAAAAATATATCGCGACAACGCTTATGGGGATCACAAATGATACTGTAATGCGGGCGTCCGACGAGCTGACGGCGCTCGGCAGGAAGATGATCAGCTTCCATTCGACTGGAATCGGTGGCCGGGTGATGGAGTCGATGATCCGCGAGGGCGTTATTTCGGCCGTTATGGATCTCTCCCTGCATGAGATGACGGCGGAATATCTGGGCGATTACGGATACAGCAAGGGCGCGGATAACCGCCTGTGTGCGGCGGCGGAGATGGGAATCCCGGCGCTGATCTGCCCGGGCGGCATTGATTTTGCATGTCTGAGGAAAGAGGAACTTTTAAAAGATGAGGAAGAGCGGGGGTACGTATGGCATAATCAGGATTTAACACATACGCGCCTGTATGAGAGTGAAATTCTGGATATTACACACACGATCGTGGAACGATTGAATCGTTCCAAGGGAAAAACGGAGGTCATTCTTCCGATGGGAGGACTGCGGACAATGAGTTATCCGGGTGAATTTTTCTATAAACCGGAGACAATGCAGAAGATGCGTCAGATTTTCGAGGCGGATCTGAAGCCGGAGATTGTGTTTAAAGCGTATGATCTGAATTTCTGTGATCCTGAATTTGCGGATATCTGTGCACAGGAGATGGAAGCGCTGCTGGATGCATCAGAGGGCAGCAGAAAGGAGAGCGCATGAAATATCAGGAATACAAAGAGCTGAGCGATGCGATGGAACAGGCGGCGCACAAATTTTATCAGCTCCGCTATCAGATGAGCAACGGCGGAAATCTGAGTATGCGTGTGCCAGGGCATGACTGGATGCTTGTGAAGGCGACGGATGTGGCGTTTGACGAGGTGTGCGCGGACACAATTGTTGTGACGGATTTTGACGGAAACTTGATTGAGGGAAATCGGAAACCATCCAAAGAAGCTCTTTTGCACGGTGCGATCTACCGGGAGATTCCGGAGGTGTGCGCGATCATGCACTGCCATTCCCCATATGCGACTGCGTGGGCGGATAAGCATGAAGCGCTTGATTTTTCGACGCATCATTCGGAAATGAAGCTGGGCGGAAATGTGCCGGTGTTTGACACCCATTCGTATGCCGTTCCGAAGGAATATTTCCCGATGATTCTGGAAGAGTTCCGGAAAAATAAGGAGATGAATGCGTTCCTTCTGCGCGGTCACGGTCAGGTGACGGTGGCAGGGACGATGCGCGGGGCAGCTTATCTGGCGGAACTTGTCGAGGAGACGGCGCAGATTTCGCTGCTGGCGGGGAGATAAGAAAAGCAGAAAAAAGTAATAGGCGGTGAACGCAGAGAGACAGGAACTGCGCTCATCGCCTTTTGTAATTATACGGCTGTCGATGCTTGGTAGGTGTTTTGTCTTTAAGAAAAATTGGCTTGGCGTCCAACACATTCGACAACATCCTTCAGATGACCGTAGATTGCCTGTTTGGTGGCGTCGATATCGCGATTTTTCAGTCCCTGGATGATCTTTGCATGCTCGGACAGAGTATCGTTGATGCGTCCCTCCAGAGAGTAGTAGATGGATTTGAAGGAATCACATTTATTCCAAAGTCCCTGCAGGATCTCAACGGTGTCGTCGCAGCCGGAGAGCTCACAGATCTGGGTGTGAAACTGGCGGTCCAGCTGCATAAATTCCTTCGAATTATTGGAAAAATCGAGCATTTTTAAACTAATCTCTTCCAATTGGCGGATATCGTCATCACTTGCCCTGATACAGGTTCTGGCGGCGCAGTACTGCTCCATCAGGATACGGATGTCGTAGATTTCCGTCAGACGTTCCTTGGAGAGCTGGAACACGACTGCCCCACAGTGCGGTTTCGTGATCAAAAGTCCCTCTGCTTCCAGACGTTTGATTGCGTCGCGGACCGGGGTGCGGCTGACGCCAAGTGTTTTGGTGAGGCGTTCCTGGGCGATATGTTCGCCTGGCTTAAACTCACCTTGAATAATTGCATTTTTGACCCAGAGATAGACTGAGTCGGAAACGGTTGTATATTGAATAATTGGTTGTGTCTGATCCATAAACCATGGCTCCTTTTACATTTCTTTATGGTTATTATAACCGAAAAGAAAAGGAATAGCAATGAAATTGGATAATGTATCCAATCTGAAACTAAAATATTGTTTAAACTGTACAGAATGACGTTTATATCAGAAAGTTTATTGACAAAACAGACAGGTGGTGTTAGAGTAATAGTATCAAATTGTATCCAATATCCGGTGTCCAACGGAAAAGTGAAACAAAAAAGAAACGCAGAACGTGAAAAAGAGAAAAAGAAAGGAAGAAGGAACATGAGGAGAAGAAGATTTGTGGCATTAGGTTTAGCAGCGATAATGGCAATGACGGCAATGACAGGATGCGGTGGAAGTTCATCCGCGAAAACAGACAGTACAACAGGCGGCGAAAAAAAACAGGCAGAGGCAACCAGCGGAAAAGAAAAGATTACACTTCGAATTGGCTCCGGACATTCGGAATCCAATCCATGGATCACAGCGCTGGAAGATTATTTTGTAAAAAATGTATCGGAGAGAGTCAGTGAAGAGACAAATTACGAGATCGACTGGGTTAAATCCTACGGCGGTTCTGTTATCTCCCTAGGAAATGAGCTGCAGGGCGTGCAGGATGGTCTGGTCGATATCGGATGTACGATTCTGGTGTTTGAGGCATCCAGACTTCCGTTACAGGATATGGTTTACAGTATGCCGTTCTCCTGCTCCGATCCGCTGATTGTGGCAGAGACGATCAAACAGATGTATGAGAAATATCCGGAGTTCACTTCGATTTATGAAGACAGCTACAACCAGAAGTTCGTCGGAATTGGCGTATCGGATCCATATGGATTCTTTAGCACGAAAGAAGTTAAATCTCTGGAAGATGTAAACGGAATGAAGATCGGCGCGGCAGGCATTAACCTCTCCTGGATCGAGGGCTCTGGTGCAGTCGGTGTCCAGACTTCCTTAAATGATACCTATCAGAACTTACAGACGAATGTATGCCAGGCGACAATTCAGCCGACCCATTCCTGTGTCAACTTAAAGGTATATGAGGTGGCGCCGTATTATCTGGATGCAAACTTCAACGTAGTTCCGTTCAATGCAATTACTGTCAATATGGATACCTGGAACGACCTGCCGGAGGATGTACAGAATATCATTTCCGAGGTTGGCGAGGGCTATCTGGACTATGAGTCCGAGTATATCAATACGATTCACGAAGAAGATATCAAGGCACTGGAAGAGCAGGGCTGTACTGTTACAACTCTGAGCCGTGAGGAGCAGGAAAAATGGGCTGCAAGTCTTCCAGATGTTGTCAATGGTCTGGTAAAGAGCCTTGACGACGCTGGATACAATGGTTCCGAGATCGTGGAAGATTACTATGAGATTCTGGAATCCAAGGGCGTAGAGAGAGTACGCGACTGGAAGATCAGCGAGTAAGAAAACTGAAGGGAGCGGCTTGTCGCAGAGGAGAGTGTGAGCCGTGTGAAGAGTGCATCGGGACATACAGCGAGGGTATGTCCCGACGTGTTCAGAAAGACAGAGAAGGAACAGACAGAAGAGAGAAAAGGTGGGATGATATGTCAGTCCTTAGAAAATTAGATCGGTGTCTGGAACGTTTTTTGAGTATTATGGATGGAATTGCAGCGATCTCTGTATTTGGAATCATGCTTCTGATTACAGCGGACGTTCTAAGCCGATTGATATTAAATAAACCGTTCGCGGGAACGGCGGAAATTGTCAGCAGCATTATTATTATCGTATGTTTTCTGGAGATTCCGTATGTAGCAGTTAAGGGAGCCCATGTCCGGACAACTATGCTGTATGATAAGGTCGGTGTAAAGGGAAAACATGTGATCGATATTGTGGCAGCGCTGATTGGCGTTTTGGTGTATGCATTTATTATCCGGGCAAGCTGGGGAAATCTGTTAAATGCAATTTCGATTCATGAAGCGGAGATAGCCGGATCGGTCCGTATCACAACGGTTCCGGGGCGTTTTTCCATTATATTCGGTTCTGTGCTGATGATTTTGGAATTTATCAACCAGATTATAAAGTATACGTATGAATTAGTCACAGGAAAGAGCTTTGCAGAAGGGGGGAAGGCAGAATGAGTACAGGAGCAGTAGCAGCACTTTCATTGATTCTTTTGCTGGCGCTGATTTTCTTTGGTGTTCATCTGAGCACATCCCTGATGTTTACCAGTGTGCTTAGCGTATTCCTTTTCACGGGACGTTTTTCAACAGCGATGAACGTGCTAAGCCAGTCGGCATGGGGCGCGGTCCGGCAGTATATGTTCGGCGTTATTCCGCTGTTTGTCTTGATGGGACTTCTGGCGAACTTATCCGGCGCCAGCCAGGATTTGTATGATTCTGCCAGCCTTTTATTAAAGAAAGTCCGGGGCGGCGTCGGAATCGCGACGGTTATCGCCAATGCGATTTTCGCAGCTATCACAGGTGTTACGGTTGCGTCAGCGGCTGTTTTTACGAAAATTGCACTTCCGCAGATGCTTCGTCTGAAATATAACCGTAAGATCGCGCTGGGAACGATTTCTGGTTCTGCGATTTTAGGCATGTTGATTCCTCCGAGTCTTCTGATGATTGTCTACGGCTCGCAGGCGGACGTATCGATCGGCAAGTTGTTTGTGGCGGCGGTTATGCCGGGTATTCTGATGACGATCGCATTCATCATCGTCATTTTGACGGTCGCACATATCAAACCGGATTATATTCCGGAGGTAGAGGAGCTGACTGAGTATGAAAAAGAAAATTTCTGGAAAATTGTGCTGCGTCCGTGGCCGATTGTTCTTCTGATTATCATCTCCCTTGGAGGTATCTGGTGTGGATTCTTCACTCCGACGGAAGCAGGCGGAGTCGGTGCGTTCGGCGCTTTCCTGATTGTGATTTTCCGGAAGCGATTCAACCGCAAGGAGTTCTGGGAGACGCTTTTATCGGCAGGTTCAACCTCCGGCAGCGTTCTGATTCTTTTGGTATCGGCATCCACATATTCCAAGACGTTGTCCATGTGCGGTGTCATCAATGTACTCCGGGATCTGGTAGAAGGTTTCAGCATCCCGCCGATCGGAATCGTTTTATTATTTATCCTGATTCTGATGGTATTGGGATGTATCCTGGATTCTACTTCGATTCTGCTTTTAACGACGCCTCTGATGTGCCCGATTATGGCAGATTTAGGCTATGACTTAGTATGGTTCGGTCTGGTTATGATCATTGCGATTGAAACCGGTATGATTACGCCTCCGTTTGGCATGAACGTATTTACCGTTAAATCGTCCCTGTACGGAATGGATGGCATGGAGGGAATCACAGTCAACGAGATTTTCGCCGGTTCGATGTGGTTCTTGGCAGCGATCATTATTGTCGATTTGATTTGTATTTTCATTCCGCAGATTGTATTATTCCTGCCGAATGCGATGTAATAGGAAAGGAGAAGTGTATGGCACAGATTAAGATTCCGAAAGAGAAAGTTGCGATTGTTTTGATTGAACCGCAGAATGACTTCTTGTCCGAGGGCGGAACGATGTACGCCCACATCAAGGAGCAGCTCGCCGAGCGTCATGTCATCGCCAATCTTCAGGATTTACTGGAGAAGGCGCGCGGTCAGGTGGCAAAAATCTTTTACTGCCCGTTCCATCCGTTTGATCCGGGATTTCCAGAGCTGAAAAAGGGTGGTCCGGCGTGTGAGGGTCTGCGTGGAATCGAGATGGATATGGAAGCAGACTGGGGAACCGGCGCATGGCTGCGCGGCACACCGGGACCGGAGATTATCAAAGAATTGACTCCGCAGCCGGGTGATGTGGTGGTTGAAGGCAAGAAAACGCTGGACGCGTTCCATTCGACTGGTCTGGACTATTATCTGCGGGCAAATGAGATCGAGTATGTAGCATTTACTGGTTTCCATACCGACTGGTGTGTAGAGTCATCGGCGCGTTCGGCGTATGATAAGGGCTACCGTGTCATCGTCATCAACGACTGCACCGCGACCGATACGCAGGAAGAGCAGGATTTCTGTGAAAAATGGATTTTCCCGAAGATTGGAAAAGTCATGAACCATGAGGAATTTCTGGAGGCGCTGGAGTAGCCAGAATGTGAGCGTGGCAGAGCTTTGAAATAAAAAAACGAAAACATCCCACGGGATTGCCGGAAGTAGCAGTTTCGTGGGACTTTTTTGTCTATCGATGAAAATGTTGATTTTACATGTTTTTATTCAATTTTACATAAGTAAGATAGTTACGAAGAACTCTGCCTGCTGTGATGCAAAGTGAAAATAGATTGCGGCAGGATCGAAGCAGCGGGACTGTACGGAAAAATACATGATGGAAACGCCTCTTTGCTGGTAAACACATTGTCGTCGGATGATCAGAAAGTGTTGTAGTTTCTATTTTCGTTGTTTAAACAACTGAAAAAATGTCCCAAAGCATGTATACTCTTTCTTGTAAGCGGCACAATACATATGAATGGCAGGAGAGACTAGAGGTATGCTTGTCCATATGCAGAGAGCGGATGCTAGAAACATGGACATGTAGTATAAGCCGGAGAAAAAAGGAGAAATGAGCGTATGAGCAGAGAGGTAAATCCAAGAAAAGCGGCAGTCATCGGGTGCGGATTTGTGGGTTCAGCAACGGCATTTACACTGATGCAGAGCCGGTTATTTTCCGAGCTGGTTCTGTTAGATGTGAATATGGAAAAGGCGGACGGCGAGGCGAAGGATATCGCGCACGGGATTCCGTTTGCAGGGCAGATGAAGATCTACGCGGGCACGTATGACGACGCGGCGGACGCGGCGATCATCATTATCACAGCGGGGGCGAACCAGAAGCCGGGGGAGACGCGGCTTGACCTGGTGCAGAAGAATACGGCAATTTATCAGAGTATCATCCCGGAGATTGTAAAACGCGATTTTGGCGGGATTCTGCTGATCGTATCGAACCCGGTGGATATTTTGACGTATGTGGCATTGAAACTGAGCGGGCTGCCGGAGAACCGGGTGCTCGGTTCGGGTACGGTGCTTGACACGGCACGGCTTAAATATGCGCTGGGCGAACACCTGGGCGTTGACAGCCGGAGTGTACATTCGTTTATCATCGGTGAGCACGGGGACAGCGAGATCGCGGCGTGGAGCAGTACGAATGTATCGGGCATTCCGCTGAACGATTTCTGCGAGATGCGCGGGCATTTTAACCACGATGCGGCGATGGACGCGATCGCGGAGAAGGTCAAAAACAGTGCTTACGAGATTATTTCGAAAAAACAGGCGACGTATTACGGAATTGCGATGTCGGTAAAACGTATCTGCGAGTGTATCGTCCGCAATGAGCGCTCGATTCTGCCGGTGTCTGCGATGATGCACGGGGAGTACGGCATCGAAGATATCACGCTGAGTATGCCGGCGATCGTGGGAATCGGGGGTGTGGAGACGCATGTGCCGATTGCATTGAGTGAGGAAGAGGCGGAGAAGCTGGTGGAGTCGGCTAAGAAACTGAAAGAGGTAGCGAAAGGGCTGATAGAATGATGCCAGATGGGCTGCCGTACATTGGCACGGCAGCCCATCTGAACCAATCGGTTTTACTATAAAATTCTTTTCTATCAGTAAAGGCCATCTTTTAGGCAGTCGCCTGATTTTCTTTCTGGGTCAGTAAGGAGACAACGATCAGGATAAGGAAAGAAACCGGAACTGCAACCAGGACGTTGCCAGTGAATCCAATCGTGTAAAATGAATGTTTCAGTACATATAATAGGAAACGTCACATGAAATATGATAAGATAGTGAAAGCAATTTTTATAGAACGTCCCAATCGTTTTATTGCGCGGGTAAAGATTGATGGCTCGGAAGCGGTAGAATCGGTTCATGTAAAGAATACGGGACGTTGTCGTGAATTACTACTGCCGGGGGCGGAAGTGATTTTGGAAGATTGCATAGAAAAGAATCCAAATCGAAAGACTCGCTATGATTTGATTGCAGTTAAGAAGAATAAAAAATGGGTTAACATTGATTCTCAGGCACCGAATAAAGTGGTAAAAGAATGGCTGATGACACAGGGGTATGATTGTATTAAACCAGAGTATACCTTTGGAAATAGCCGGATGGATTTCTATATGGAAAAAGGAAAGCAAAAATATCTAATGGAAGTCAAAGGCTGCACCCTTGAGATAGACGGAGTTGGATATTTTCCAGATGCCCCGACGGAAAGAGGAGTTAAGCATTTAAGGGAACTTGCAGCTGCGTGCGGACAAGGATATAAATGTTTGATAGCATTTGTGATTCAAATGGAAGGCATCAGTGAAGTCAGGCCGAATACGGAAACGCATCCCGAATTTGGCGCTACACTTCACGAGGCAAAGGCAGCAGGTGTTGAGGTGCTTTTCCTGAAATGTCATGTTGGGATGGATAGGTTGGAAATCATAGGAGAAGATGAGTCTTGAGGGCAAGGTTCTAAAGGAGAGAGAAATCTATGATACGTGAAATTGAGAATAGAAGAAGTATAAGAAAATATAAGCCAGATGAGATCGAAAGGAAGTTAATTGACGAGATCATATACAGCGCTTCCCTTGCACCATCTGCTAAAAACAGGCAGCCTTGGAAATTTATTGTATATCAGGGGAAAGAAAAAGATAAACTGGTTGATGTCATGCGTCATGGTATAAATTCAGAAAAAATGACCCATGAACTTATGCCGGAATGGGCATTTGCCATACCGGATGCTGAGAATACCGTTAGAATCATGCAGGAGGTCCCATGCCTTATAGCAGTGCTTAATACCAACCAGCATACTCCATTTGCAAGCATTGAAAATGAAAAGCGAATTGTTGAAATATGTGATTCACTGTCCATAGGTGCGGCGATTGAAAATATGATTCTGACAGCAACGGGATATGGATTGGGCACCTTATGGATTGCCAATACTTGTTTTGCCTAAAATGAGCTGATGGATTTTATCGGAACAGACAGCCAGTTGACAGGAATTGTTGCGGTTGGCTTTGCCGACGAAGCTCCGGCCAAAAGACCAAGGAAACCTTTCGAAGAAATTATTGAGTACAGATAGGTAAATCGTAATGAGTTAATCGTGTTATAATCAGGTTGGATGGAGAATAATCGTTATGATTAGAAAGTTGCAGAAGGTAGATATAAACAGAGTCGCTGATATATGGTTGACAACTAATCTGAAAGCACATTTTTTTATTTCTGAACAATACTGGATAAGTAATTATGAATTCGTGAAGGAAATGCTGCCACAGGCGGAGGTTTATGTGTATGAAGATGATAAAATGATTCAAGGCTTTATAGGAATAAATGATGAATATATAGAAGGTATTTTTGTTTCTGATGAAATGCAGTCACGTGGCATAGGTAAAATATTGTTGGATTACATCAAGGATAAAAAAGACAGATTACAGTTAAAGGTATACCAGAAGAATGTCAGGGCAATGTCTTTTTATCAACGAGAAGGATTTACTATTCAGAGTGAAGGGATGGACGAATTCACAGGAGAAAAAGAATATGTGATGAATTGGGAATCGTTTGGAATTTGAATACCCATGGCAGGAGGGGATGAACCGCCTGTTTGTTTACAAGATGGAAGATGATTCCCATCGGATGTAGTATTTTGCAGCAAGAATACCGAAGAGATTCTTCACCAGAATAAAAATATCTGAAGGGAGGCTTTCGATATGAAAAATAGAAAATACAGTCTTGTTTTTATAATGCTTTTGTGTATGATAATGGCAGTTTCAGCATTTCCGATGACAGCCAATGCCGATATGGGACCAAAGGCCTCTGTTCGGATTCAGTTTGAGCATATGGGGGATGAGCTCTGTTATGGAACTTTGCTGTCGAAGGAGAAATCTACCGGTCCGGCAAGTGCCTGGGATGGAAGAACGGAGAGTGCCCAGAAAGAGTACATGGATCCTGATATCTGGGAGATCTTTGTGAATTACAAGGATCCGGATGGATACTATTTTCTGCAGCGGAGCTGGAAGGTAAGTGAAAGCAAAGAGCTTGCATGGACCTATTATCCGCCGGATGATTTTAAAATTCTTCTGTATTATCCGGAAACGGAAACCTTTGTATCCAGTGGAATTTATGCTCGTTATGCATTTGATACGTATTATACAGTGGATATGGATGGTGTGGATATCGGTTCGGTGGAATACAATGATGATTTGAGTACCAATGAGCGGATTGAGGCCTACCGTTCGTATAATTACCGGCAGGAGATGCTGGCTCTTGGGGCAAGGATCGTCCTTACTATTTTAATCGAAATGCTGGTGGCGCTGCTGTTTGGTTTCAGACAGAAAAAACAGCTGTTGATTCTGGCTGTTGTCAACATTATTACGCAAATTATCTTAAATGTGCTGCTCAATGTGATTAATTATAATTCCGGCCCTCTTGCATTTACATTTTTCTATGTACTTTTTGAGCTGATTGTATTTGCTCTGGAGGCAGTGTTGTATTGCACAATTCTTAAGAGGCTATCAGAAAAGAAAAAGGAGGATGCATATTATATCCTGTATTCCTTTGTGGCCAATCTGCTCTCATTTGGTGCTGGATTATTCCTGGCGGCGAAACTGCCGGGCATGTTTTGATATAGAGATAAGTTAAGGTAACTTCTCAACGTGTTCAAATAGAAATGGCTCAGAAGAAAGTTCATCCAAAGTGATAACATCTTTTTGAGCATAGAGGAATGGATATATATGAAAAAACTTCTAACTTTTATGATTGTGTGGACTTGTTTGCTTACCCTGGCTGGCTGTGGCAAGAAGGACATGGATTATACGATGCAAAATGAGTCAAGTGTTGCAGAAAGTGTCCGGGAGACCGGTGAGGAGTCCGTATTGATTCAAAATGAGGATGCAGGGGAAGGGGAAAATGCGGCTCCTGAAACTAAGTATATCACCATTGACTTATCCGGAGTTGGGGAGATTCATCCGAAGGGAGATGCAGTTTCACCGTTAACGTTAAAAATTGTGTCGGAAGAGGAAAATGGAATCGATTTTGCGAACGAATGGTATGAAAGCAAACAGTTATCCCTTCCTATGGTCGGAAAGGAATGGAATAATTTCTATGATGACGAATATCAGTATATCTGGTCCGGGGATGCGCTGTATATTTATGAAAATATTTCCGGAAATTGTCTGTATGTGCTGGAGTATCCAACGGATAAATGGTATATCAACGGCAATAATGCCTGCCTCCTGGATGATATCTTTTATGGCATCAGTGTGACAAATGGTTACGCACAGCCGGATAGCTGCTTTATGTTTGCCTATGATCTGGAAAATAACAAGCTTCTTTGGCGAAGTGGGGATCAGACCTGCAACACCATGAATTTTATTGTAAAAAAGGACGTTATTATCTGCGGGTATGGTTTTACCTCGGAAAAGGATTATCTTTATCAGCTCAACCTTCACACCGGCGAGGTTATTGCAAGCCTGGAGCTGAAAAAACAGCCGGATCTTCTGGTGCCTCAGGACAATATGCTTTATGTTCACACATACAGCTATAATTATACGATAGAAATGCAATAGGAAAGGAACAAGAACTGAATGGATTCATCTGCTTCAAAAAACTTTGAACTTACTGCAGCTGTCCTGCATATCATCGCCATGACACTTATGCTGATGGATCACCTTTGGGCGACGCTTCTTCCTGCTAGGGAGTGGCTTACCTGTGCCGGAAGAGTGGCATTTCCTATCTTCGCTTTTATGGCGGTGGAGGGGTACTTCCACACCAGAAGCTTTAAAAAGTACATCCTTCGGATGCTGCTGTTTGCAGTGCTTTCAGAAATTCCCTTTGATTTGATGTACGGCGGTACCTGGTTTTATCCGGTTCACCAGAATGTCCTCTGGACATTCCTGTTGGGCCTTTTAGGTGTCTGGCTTATGGAACAGGTACGGAAAAAAGGAAAAACCTGGATGTATCTGCTGGTGTGCGTTTTGGTTGTGCTGGCAGGTCTGGTACTGGGAACTCTTTGCATGGTGGATTACTACGGGGTCGGTGTTCTGACGGTATTTGTGTTCTATTTCCTCCATGGGCGGAAATGGTGGTGCTTCTTGGGACAGCTGGCTGCCCTATACTGGCTGAATGTGGAACTGCTGGGCGGTCTGATGTATCCGGTTCAGCTCTTTGGCATGGAATTTGAACTGTGCCAGCAGGGGCTTGCGCTTCTGGCATTGATCCCCATCTGGCTGTACCGCGGCAGACAGGGCTACCACAGTAAACCATTCCAGTATCTCTGTTATGCATTTTATCCAGTTCATATGCTGCTGCTTGTGGTGGTACTGAATTTCATCAACCGATGATAAAATTTTACAATCCCCACCATTCATGGTATCATAACAGGTAGTAAAATTGCCTGTGAATACCTTGAATGGCGGTTATTTCCGTCAGTCGGTTTACCGGGCTATCCGTCATGGCCTGATGCAGGCACATTCGATGCTTTTGGAGCCATTTTATGCATTTCATCTGACGATACCGGACAAGATGGTAGGACGTGCAATGACGGATCTGGAACGCCGGTTTGCGGTTTTTGAAGGACCGGTTCTGGAGGATGGACAGGCGATACTTACCGGTCGTGCACCGGTTTCATCCCTAGATGGATATCAGACAGAAGTAACGGCTTATACCAGCGGCTTAGGACAGCTTGTCTGTACCCTGGATGGATATGGACCCTGCCATAATGAGGAAGAGGTCATCGAAGCAGCCGGCTACGATCCGGATGCGGATTTGGCAAACCCAAGCGGCTCGGTCTTCTGTTCCCACGGAGCCGGTGTCTACGGTGAGACTGCCGCACGCCGGAAGGAGTCAGCTGCCGGTGCCGCACAAAAAGGCGGAAGCAGCCAGGGAGAAGCGGACATAAGAATTATCTGCTGGACGGAGTATCGGAAGAACTGCTGAAGCAGATGAAAAAAAAAGGAAGAATAGAGGACTCAAAGCATCTTCAGAGCTGAATTTGGAATACCCAGATTCAGCTCTGAAGATGCTTTTATTTTACATAGATACTTATGAATTTTACATAAATTAGATAGTTGCACTTTTTTAAATTTGTTATTCTGATCTGGAAAGCTTCCCGGGGGAGCTTTCCGAGAGCAGGTATTGATTTGGGCGGGGTTACCTATTTGTTTCGTATCCCGCAGAAGGAATGCCGATGGCGTTTTTGAAATTTAAAAGGAGAGACAAGTTTGACATTTAAGGAAATATGTAAAAATGAAGAAATTAATGCCTATTTAAAGAAAGGTGATGAAAATCTGGGACAGCTTGGGTATACCGATCATTCCCAGGCTCACTGCGTGCAGGTGGCGCGTCAGGCAGGAAAGATACTGGAGCGGTTCGGATATTCAGACCATGAGATAGAGCTGGTAAAGATAGCCGGATATATGCATGATATCGGCAATGCCATCAACCGCACCCATCATGCGGAGTACGGGGCCCTTCTGGCAAATTCTTTACTGAAGGAGATGGATATGCCGCTGGATGACCGGATTACGATCATGTCGGCTATCGGCAATCATGATGAATCCACCGGAGGTCCGGAGGATGTGATATCTGCGGCTTTGATTATCGCTGATAAGACGGATGTACGAAGAAGCCGTGTCCGTGAAAAAGAGAGAGCCGCTTTTGATATACACGACCGTGTGAATTATGCGGTAACAGAGTCCAAACTTAAGATTGAAAAGGATCGTTCAGTTATTGCCCTGAATCTTCAGGTAGATGAAAAGATATGTTCCATGTATGATTATTTTGAGATTTTCCTGGGAAGAATGATGCTTTGCCGGAAGTCGGCGGAGATACTGGGAACGACCTTTAAGTTGACTGTAAATGGACGGAAGGTGCTGTAAAAAGTACCTCCCGTCCTTCTTTTCTGTTATCTTACTGATACGTCTCCGTCCTAATAAAGGAATCCATATATTTGATATACTCCTCTTTGGTAAAGATGGGCTGATAATTCGCTACAATCTCTTTTGCTTTCACAGCCCCGTCCCGAAGCAGGCGGTAAGCGGAGAGGGCGAAGATTTTTGCAGTGACCACATAGGCAAGTTCCTCATCCACGATATCGAAATCAACGGAGTGGAGGCCGCTTACTTTACCGCCGGTGTTGAAGGTAAGGACCGGCTGCAGATGCTGTACATCCCCCACATCGGTGGAACCGCCGCTGTAGGCGTGGGTATCTTCCTGGACGATCTGGTAATCTTTTTCACTGGTTTGTGCGGCAATCTCAGCGGCTGCCAGGACTGATTCATCGGCCTTTTCACTCAGAGCCGGAAGATATCCGGGCATAGTGGTGATTTCGCAGGAAGCACCGACGGCGATGGCACCGGCTTTGAAGGCGCGGTCTGTTTTGGCAGCAGCATCTGCGATGGCATCCTTGTTGGCGGCACGTACCAGAGTTTCGATTACCACCTCATCTGGTACTACATTGACGAGATTACCGCCTTTTGTGATAATGGGATGAATCCGGACATGGTCATCATCCCGGAAGGTTTCGCGCTGGTAAGCCAGGGCGGAAAGTCCGAGGGAGGCTGCATTTAATGCATTGACTCCCAGATGCGGGGCACCGGCTGCGTGGGCAGCCAGTCCCTTATAACGAATGACCTTGGAGACGAAACCGTTGTTGGAGTGAGAACCAATGCTGATATCCTTGTCTCCGGTGTGGTGGACGATATCCAGGTCAATGTCATCAAAAGCACCGACGCGGATGAGTTCACATTTTCCGCCGCCGTATTTGATTTTTCCCTGGGCAGTCAGGGAGTTTTTAAATTCAATCTCACCATATTCCTCTGCCGGTACGGCGAAGAATACAACCTGTCCGTCCAGCTCTTTTTTTACATCTTCATTGGTCAGAGCCAGGGCTGCACCGATGACACCGGCCAGCTGGGCATGATGTCCGCAGCAATGAGCTCCCTGAGTCTCCGGATTGGCATATTTATGTTCCGGGATGCGGAGCGCATCCAGTTCCCCGATGAGAGCCAGACTTACATTCGTTTTCTCTTCTTCATTTAAGTAGGCTTTGACACCGGTGACAGCCAGTCCTTCCTTTGTCTCAAGACCCAGATTTTTCATGAAAGAAGCAAATTTTTCTGCAGTTCTGTATTCTTTATAACCCAGCTCTGCATGGGTGTAGATATCTTTGGCGAATGAGATGATCTCGTTGCGGTGTGCGTCGATGATATCGACAATTTTCTGTTCGGTTTTATCTAAAATGAGAGCCATATGAAATCCTCCTGTTTCCTGCTGGTGCCTTCCGATGCTGTTTCCTATTAGTTAAACAGTTCCTCCGGAACAAACCATAAACCATTGTTATTCTTGTCTAAATATTCTTTGAATTCATCGGAGTGGTAAGCAGCAACGATATCTTTTGCCCACTGAGCATCTTTATTTTCCTCTTTTACAACGACCTGCAGAATCAGATGCGGCAGAATGTCTTCCTGAAGAAGGGCAGTGGATGGATCGATTCCTGCATTGTATACAATACTTCCGGTGATAACCGCATAATCAAAGTCATCTAAAACAGCTGGAATATTGGTGGAGTTCATTTCGGTAAATTCGATGTTGTAAGGGTTTTCCGTGATGTCTGCCTGGGTGACAGTGGAGAGATCCACATCCGGGTTTAAGGTGATCCATCCGGCTTTCTGTAAGAGAACATAAGCGCGGGCTGTGTTGGCGGCATCGTCCGGAACGGCTACTTTGGCACCGTCTTGAATGGCGTCCAGAGAGGTTTCGGTGGCAGAAAAGATGGCAGCCGGAACGGTAGGAATCGGGGAAATCGGGACCAGATTACCCTTCTGGGCTTCGTTGAAATTTTCGGCATAAGCGGTATGCTGCTCTACATTGAAATCGATCTCGCCGTCATTTAAAGCAAGGTCATTCTGGAGAAGGTCAGAGAAATCAACCTCGGTGAGTGTATAGCCCTCTTTTTCCAGAATTGGTTTGATGGCATCCTCAAATAAGACAGTGTACGGACCGGCAGCTTTTCCGTATTTGAGCTCCTTCTTATTAGAATCAGAAGCATCGGCGGAAGCAGCAGATTCGGTGCCGGAAGAAGCAGCGGCAGTATCAGGAGCGGAGCTTCCAGCATTACTCTTTGAGCAGCCTCCCAGAACAGCAGCTGCGAGGATCAGACCGGCGGTCAGGGTGGTTCTTACATAAGCTTTTACATTTTTCATAATTGAGTTCTCCTTTTTCTTTTAAGTGTATTTAAATTAGCAGTTTCTTCAATAGAAATAAGTTATAAGTTACTGATGTGTCCGTCTCTTCTGTGATAGCCGGTTTCCCAGACTCTGGATGATCCAGACAAATGCAATCAGGATGAAAACGGTCGCAAACATCAGCGGAAAGTTAAAGGTCTGATAGCCGTAGGTCAGGGCGATGTTTCCGATGCCGCCGCCTCCGATGTAGCCAGCCATCGCAGTTGCTCCGATGAGGGCGATGGTGCCGGTTGTCAGAGCCAGGATAACCGAAGCAAATGCTTCCGGAAGTACAAAATGAACGATAATCTGGAACGTGGTCGCTCCCATCGACTGGGCTGCCTCGATGATGCCGCCGCCGACTTCCAGAAGCGATGTCTCAAGAAGTCTTGCTAAAAATGGAGCGGTATAGATAACTAATGGCACGATAGCCGCCCTGGTACCAATCCGGGTGCCGACGATGATTTTCGTAAAGGGCATTACACATACCAGAAGGATGATAAACGGTGTGCTTCGGATGATGTTGATGAAACCGTTTAAAATCGTGTAAAGCAATGGATTTTCCTTGAGCCCGCCTTTGCGGGTCAGCCATAAGACAATGGCGATGAAAAATCCGACGATGGAACCGATAATCAGGGAAAAACCGACCATATACAGGGTTTCCCAACCGGCCTTGATGAGTTTGTCCGGCGAAATGCCTAAATACTGCTGAATCATGGTAATACAACCTCCTTATATTCTTCGTTTGATTCGAGAATGTAGCGCTCGGCTTTTTTGATTTCCTCGTCGCTTCCGATGAAGAGAACGAGCATGATGCCGACGACGATGCCCTGAATAACGTTGATGGTGGAGTAGAGAATGTTGGTTTCCACCTCAAACCGCCGGTTGATATCCCAGAGAAGCGGCTCGGTGCTGTCTGTATTTTCCAGCTTGATGCGGAGCAGGCGGCTGTTCCTCGTTTCCCGGCGGATGCTCTCGACGAGCGGTTCCGGAATAACGTCGTGGATGAGATTGCCGACAAACCGTTTGGCGATATCGGACTGCGGGTCTGAGAAAACCTGGATGACAGAGCCCGTTTCTACGACTTTACCGAAATCCATGACGGCAACTTTATTGCAGATTTTCTGGATGACATTCATCTCATGTGTGATAATCACAATTGTAATATGAAGAGTTTCATTAATCTTCTTTAGCAAATCGAGAATGGAATCAGTCGTTTTCGGGTCGAGGGCGCTGGTCGCCTCATCGCAGAGAAGAATCGACGGATTATTTGCAAGTGCCCTTGCGATACCGACGCGCTGTTTCTGTCCGCCGGAGAGCTGTCCCGGATAGTAGGACTTCTTATCGGAAAGTTCGACGAACTCCAGCAGCTCATTCACACGCGTTTCGATGTCTTTTTTGGGGGTGCCGTTTAGTTTCAGGGCAATCGCGACGTTGTCGTAAATTGTCTTGGATTCCAGGAGGTTGAACTGCTGGAAAATCATTCCGATTCCCTTTCGGAGGCTGCGAAGCTCTTTTGCGCTCAGGCTTCCAATGTCCTTATCTTCAACGAAAATCTTTCCGGAAGTCGGTCTTTCCAGGGCGTTTACCATTCGGATCAGGGTGGATTTTCCGGCACCGCTGTAACCGATGACGCCGTAGATATCGCCCTTTTCTATTTCGAAGGACACATCCTTCAGTGCTTCAAATGCACCGTCTTTCGTCTGGAATGTTTTACTTAAATGTTCGAATCGAATCATTTCTGGTCTCCTTTAACTTTGTTTATCTGGGGAAGCACATTTTTAAGGGATAATTCCTGAAAAATGACTTCTGTATGTGTCGTGTTTTTTATACGAATGATATATCTGGATGCAATATAAATATTTAATTTTGCATACTGAAATATAAATGGGTACAAAAAAGGAGGTCTGGTTGTCCAGACCTCCTAAATTGGATCGTATCTACCACTTTCCAGTGAAAGCAAGATGAGAAAAACCTCATGAAGATATCATCCAGTTATCTGTCTGCACAACAAAAGTAAGAGTGTCACAGCAACAGCAGCACATACACTCCATACAACAACACATAGCAGACATAACTGAATAAGATGTTCTCATGATGGTTTCCTCCTTTCCTTAAAATTCATAAACGATTATAAAAATATATTTCCTACTTGTTTTGTAGGTTTTAAATGATAGTTCTTATTATAGCGCGTAAATGAGATTTGTCAATCATTTTTTTATATCATCCAATACCGCCCAATGCGATGCCTAATATTAATACCAGCACACATACCGGAATATAAATATAGCGGCACACCGGTACAAACCATTTTGAAAATTTCTTTTCGCGGCCTTTGTTGACCTGCGTTTCTGCATAGTCTTTTCCGAATACCCAGAAGAACATGATTCCGGCGAGTCCGGCACCGAGGGGGCAGATGTAGATGGAGAGAACGTCCATCCAGTCGGAGACGATGCCCTGGATTAACAGGGAGACGGCAGCTCCGATGATACCGATAACCGCGCAGGCAGGGACGCGGCCAAGGTGGAGTTTTTCCTGGACGGTGGCGATCGGTGCTTCGTAGAGGTTGAGCAGGGAGGTCATCCCGGCGAAGAGAACGGCTACGAAGAAAATGATCGCGATCAACGTACCGCCCGGCATTGAGCGGATGAGGTTCGGGAGGTAGATGAAGAGAAGTCCCGGACCACCCTGATCAAGTTTTGCACCGGTGGTTGCCATTGCCGGGATGATGACGAGGGCGGCGAGAATCGCGGCGATCGTATCAAACAGGGCAACCCGCGCGGCAGATGCCGGGATGTTTTCCTCATCGGAGAGGTAGGAACCATAGATTAAGGTTCCATTTCCGGCGACGGACAGGGAGAAAAATGCCTGCCCCAGTGCGAAAATCCATGTTTTTGGGTCTGCGAGGATCTCAGGATCGATGCGGAAAATGTAGCGGTAGCCCTGCATCGCACCCGGCTGGAATGCCACGTAGATGCCTAAAAAGACAAACAGGATGAAGAATACCGGCATCATCAGCTTGTTGGCGTTCTCGATTCCGCTTCCGACGCCGAACATCAGAATCAGAATGCAGAAGAAGAGGGCGGCAAGCTGCCAGCCATTGTTTCCAAATGCGGACGCCATCGAGCCGAAAGCAGAGGCAAAACCGTCTGTGTCGGCCGGGGCAAGCGTGGCACCGGTAAAGGCTCCGATGGCATATTTTAGGATCCAGCCCATGACGACGGTATAGCCGATCGCCATCGCGAGGGAACCGGCTGCCGGGATGAAACCGAGCGCGTCACCCAGTTTGCGCCTGCCGCGTGTCTCGCAGGCAGCGCCGAACGCGTCGATTGGACCGGAGCGGGTGCCGCGTCCCAGGCACATTTCCCCGATGACACCCGTGGAGCCGATCAGGGCGACGAAGATAAAGTACGGGATCAGGAACGAGCCGCCGCCGTACAGGGAGACGCGGGTGGGAAACATCCAGAGATTTCCCATGCCGACCGCCGATCCGATACAGGCGAGGATGAAGCCCCACTTACTGTTGAAAGATTCTCTTTTTTCCATGAAATTGTAACTCCTCAAACATTATATAAGATTTGCCGCAAATATCTAGGAGTCCGCCGATTGGAAGCGGTCAGGCAGATGTTTGCATAAGTCCATCTATTATACCAGAAGAGAGGCATTGCTTTCAAGTGGCAGAGCGCGCGAATCGTATGTTTTAGGGGAAAAGGCGATCTAAAGTAACTGCCGGTGGACCGTTACAGGGAAATACCTTGATTTATAGGGTGGAAAGATGGTATTCTATAGAGGACGGCAGCGGCGGGCTTTGGGAGGGTGGCGCCGCGGCAGAGCAGATTCGAAAAGGAGAAGGTAGCACAATGAAAAACGCAAACAGGATTCCGGAAACGTTTCAGACGGATGCGGAATACAGACAGTGGATGGAGCGCTGGCAGCAGGAGGCGCGGGAGGCGACGATCGAGGGATTTAAGCAGAATCGTAAGTTAAACGGCATGACACAGACGGAGCTTGGCAGAAAGGCGGGGATTTCCCAGCCGAATATCACCCGCTTCGAGAGCGGCAGCTACAATCCGTCGCTGGATTTTATGGTAAAGATCGCAGCGGCGATGGGGAAACGGGTACAGATTACATTGGTAGATGAATAAGAGGCGTGCGCCGAG
>NZ_FR895101.1:0-1451 GCF_000434655.1 Clostridium sp. CAG:43
TGCGCAGACCTACTGAACAGTTACAATAATTCTCAAAACTGCCGGAAACCTGCTTTCCTAACGGACCTGCATAGGGTCGCACCCGATGCATTTGCGGATCACGCTCATGAACGTGGCGACACGCTCCTTCACATCCGCCTCATCCTTAAACGGCGCGTCAAACGCAACTCCCATGACTGAGAAAATGATGATCTGCACCGCCATCGCCGCCTCCGGCATCGTCAGCTTCTTGAACATACCAATCCGCTCCAGATGGTTATAAAAATACTGGTACACCTTTTCTCCCATCTGACGGCGCAGCGCCATGAACTGTGCTGACTCAGACAATGCCCGGATATGCTTCTGATTTTCCATGATATACATATAAAGCTGTGCCAGCGCCTTCTCCGGATCCGGCTGGCTCATCGTCTCTTCCATGACGCGCTTCATCTCGCGTTCCATCCGGTATTCCATCAAATCATATATATCTTTAAAGTAATAATAAAACGTTTTTCTTGTGATCCGGCTCCGCTCAACCAGCGCCGTGACCGTGATCTTCTCGAGCGGTCTCTCCGACTCCAGCTCGATATAAGCCTCTACAATCCGTTCCTTCGTATTTCCCTGCTGCATACTCTTTTCCTCCGGCAAACCGTTGTTGTTTTAGTATAGTTTAAAATTCAACAAACTGCAAGTATTGCCTGAAATTTCCATGTTCCTGCAATGAATCCGCGTTACGGTTCACGGATAGGCACTTTTGGAACCGAAAGTGCCTTACTTGTGAACAGCAGCCGATACGACCGGTCCGCTTTCGTGTTTCACACGCCCTTCCACCTGCGGCAGTTTCTGCGAGTATACAACCACCCGGTCGCCTTCCAGTATCTGCGTACCGCCGTCTGGAATGATGATCTGGCTGCCCCGCTTTATCATCACAATGATCGTATTCTTATAGAAGCGCGCCTCCGCGATCTTCTTACCACACCAGCGGTGATCTGGTGTCATCAGAATCTCTTTTAAAAGGATTCCCTGGCTGTCCGTAAAGCCCTCTGCACCCAAGACGACGGTATCCCCTTCCTGAATGACAGTCTGCCCTTTGGGCACAATCGTCTGCGCGCCGCGCCGGATCACTGTGATTAACATACCCGGAAGCATCTCGATCTCACAGATTTTACGGCTTTTCCACGGATGATTGTCCCCGATCGGAAGCTGCACGAACTGAATCTGCATATCGCCCGTATAGTCCGAGAACGTCCGCATGACATCGGTCGAGTTGTCGATCATGTCACATTTTTCTGCCACCTTCGGAAGCAGCGAACCCTGAAAAATGATGGAAAATAAAACAACGCAGAACACAATGTGGAATATATCATATTTCATATATCCCTCACTAAGCGTCGCCATGATCGCAAATACGATTGACGCCGCACCGCGCAGACCCGCCCAGGAAATAACCAGATACTGCCCGATCGGCGGTT
>NZ_FR895101.1:1476-12715 GCF_000434655.1 Clostridium sp. CAG:43
TTTCGACGGCGCGAGCAGCAAGCCAACCGCCGCCGGACGAGCCACAAATGTTAAAAACAATGCGATTGCGATCGCCGGAAGCACGATCGACGGCATCTGCGAGGGAAATGCCAGAAGTCCCAGTAGGAAAAACAGAAGCATCTGCATCATGCCGGTAAATGCATCAAAGAAGCCAACCAGCGCTTTCTGGTTCTTCAGCTCCTGATTTCCGAGGATAATACCGGTCAAATACACGCTTAAGTAGCCATTTCCACCAATCTGGGATGCAAGCGCGTAAGAAATGATTGCCGCCGCAAAGACAAAGATCGTGTCAAATCCCTCGCCATAAAAGGCATACCGCTTTAAAAGCCATGTCACCAACCACGCGACCGTCGCGCCGGTCAAAAGCCCAAATGCGAGCTGGCGGATCAAAAGCAGAACCGCCGAACCGCCGCTCACACTCCCCGTCATCGCAGACAGCAGAATCACCGTCATCATGTACGCAAACGGGTCGTTGCTTCCGCTCTCTAACTCCAGCATGGATGCCGTGCCGTATTTGAGGTTCAGCTTGCGCGAACGCAGGATCGAGAACACGGATGCCGCATCGGTCGATCCAAGAACTGCGCCGAGAAGCATTCCTTCCATCAGTGCCATCTTAAGCACCAGATGACAGAACAGCCCGGTCAAAAGCGCCGTCAGCACTACACCCACCGAGGATAACAAAATCGACCGCCCCGCGACCGGCTTCGCCTCACTCCAGCGCGTGCCGAACCCGCCGTAAAACATAATAAAAATCAGTGCCACCGAGCAGACCTGTTCCGCCAGTGCAAAATTGCCGAATGGAATCTTAAAAATACCGTCCGATCCAAACAGCATTCCCAGCATAATAAAAATAAACAACGTCGGCACCCCCAGCCGCCCCGAAAGACGGCTTCCCGCGATGCAGACAAGGATAATAATCGCTACGACCAGAAGCGCAAATGAAGTTGAAATATGTATCATTCCTTTCTATGTTTAGTAGGTATCATAAATGTGGTGTTTTTATAATGATACAATATCTCTATGCCTCTTTCGTGTTAAGATTCCATTAAAAAGAGGAAATCTTACAGCGACAGATCTCCCTTCGCCCGCGCCCTCCGGTCGCGGATCGACTGGATCACCGGCACCAGGAACATTGCGACGATACCGCCCGCAAATCCATTGTTATAGAGGTTCATGCCCCCATACACGATCCCGACATTGAGCGCCACCGACGCGTGCAGAAAACCGGCTAACACGCCGCATAAAATTCCAAACTCTCCGGCGATCGGCGCCAGCGTCGTGGAAAAGAGCAGCGCCAGAAGTGCCGACGGATTCGTGATATCCCACGCCCGGACGGTACTCGCAATGCAGACGCCCGCCATGATCGGGAAAATATTCCGCAAATGTTTTCCAGTCGCACTGAATCCAACGATGGTAAAGATTCCGCCGATCGTCGGTCCATTTAGGTTTCCGCCGACTGCCAGCACAAAGAAGGTCGCAAACAGACCATTGAGTCCCATGTTGAGAAGCGTCACTGCACCGCCCAATTCCAGCAGGTAATCGGTACCGCCGATTCCCGTTGTCCCAAGGAGTTTTTCATACCCTAAAAGCGTATCTTTTCCGCGCCACAGCACTGCCACCACCGACATGCCTGCAAACAGGACAAATAGCAGCCCTAAAAGCATCGCATCATTGCCGGAGGACCAGATAAGACGCGCCTCCGTCTCAATTCCAAAGGACTTAAACGTGGAGACCAGGACCGTCGCAATGATGCCAGAGGCAAATCCCACATTATAAAGGGAATATCCCTTATGGGCATAGTGGGAATGCGTCGCGAGCGGTGGAAGCACGAATCCGATACAGATTCCCACCAGAATCGTCACACAGAAGCGCTGCCAGATCGGCAGCTCCACCACGTGCATCAGCTGTGTGATGATCGGAGACAGGCTCGTTCCGTAGATGCCGACATAAATATAGTTGGATAAGTGCATTTTATGATATTTTGCATAGAGAAATACACCCAGAAAAATCGCCCAGATATTCATCAGATTTTTTCCGAACAAAGAGAATCCAAACATCAGACAGCAGGACGTGATCGTATGCCCGTCCATCTCCATCCCAAGACTATAGACAAAGTAGATGCTGATAAGCGCCATCATCCCGGCATTGACAAACGCGGCTCCCATGCCGCCGACCGCAATATAATCGGTGATCAGGAAATCCGGCTCCCATATGATTTCATAGATACCAGTCACAATGGAATCAAACGGCTGTATAATCAGCCCCACTGAAATGAAATAGATCGGAATCAGTGCCAGAAGAAAGAATTTCATCTCTCTGGACAAAGATTTCACTGTAGTCATATACGCACACCTTTCAAAAAAGGGATGCAAAAAAGATTCCGCATCTTTGCACCCCCGACTGTTAACATTCTATAAAAATGGTTACTATTCTATTGTATTGGATTTTCAACTGTTTTGCAACTGATTTTTTCTCACTGTAACCCGTTATGAAACCCGTCCGGCAGAACCGGCTGCCCCCATTCTCATGTGAAATTGTTACTCTTCCTCCGGCGCACTTCCCAGCACATAACCGCGCTCTTCCAATATTTCGCGCAGCTCATCAACCACCGCCCCCAGCTCTTTACCTTCCTCGTCGATCGTGATGTCCGCGTATTTCTCAAAATACGAGATCCTCTCATGGTAGAGATCCAGAAGTGTCATGCCGTCTTTCAGCGCCACGCCGCGGTCCTTGACATCGCCGACGCGTTTTACCAGCTCGTCATAAGTAATTTTCAGATAGACAACCAGTCCGATGGATTTTAAATGTTCCATCGCTTCCTTTCCGTAGATCACGCTGCCACCCGGTGCGATGACCGCCTGCTCGGCTTCCACCCCCGCGTTGACGCGATTCTCCACATCGAGAAATCCGTCCAGTCCCTGTTCTTCGATGATCTCGCGCAGACGCTTACCTTCCTGTTCCTGAATCAGCAGATCCACATCTATAAAGGAATAGCCCAGTCTCTTTGCTAAAAGCACTCCGACCGTGCTCTTTCCTGCGGACGGCATACCAATCAGGGTTACATTATTTTTCATCTTTGGCACCTCTTCTTTTTCTTTACACTCCATCCAAATGTTCCAAGAAGCTCTGAAAGCCCATAATAGCCGCCATGCGAATACACAATCGGTTCCGCCTTTGCAAGCTCCAGGCTGCCGCGCTCGTTGAGCCACTGCTCGTCCACGCTGACACCCGTTACCTCTGCCAGAAACATATGATGTGACCCCAGTTCCTTGACTTCGGTCACCCGGCACTCGATCGCGACCGGGCTTTCGGCGATCACCGGCGCTTTCACCGTCTGCGCCGGAACCGGTGTGAGCCCTGTCTCCTTCCATTTATCCACATTCCTGCCGGAGCGGACGCCGCAGTAATCGGTCGCATACGCCATCGACTCCGTCGCCAGGTTGATGACAAACTCACCGCTCTCCCGCAGCATATGGTAAGAATAGCGCTCCGGGCGCACCGAAATGTACGCCATCGGCGGGTTCGTACAGATCGTGCCCGTCCAGGCAATCGTGATGATGTTGCTGTTTCCTTCGCAGTCCGCCACTGTGACCAGCACCGCCGGAACCGGATAAATCATATTGCCCGGCTTCCACTGGGTGCGCGGTCCCGGAGTGTTCCGGGTCTCCACCCGTTTTTTCAACTGTCCTTCCGGGTTCTGCCTTGCTCCTCCCCGGCGACGCTCTTCTGGCTTTCCAGCCGCTCTCTTCTGTGCCATCCCTATATCCTCTTAATCGTTGTCCGGGAGAAGTTTGATCCGGACCATGATCTGTTTCACCATGCTTCCTTCCGGCAGGCTCATATCATCGATATGCGTCTGTGCCGGCAGATCGCCCTCTTCCTCCAGCTCCAGGCTGATCCAGTTGTACGCTGCCTCCCGCGCATTTTCCACCGCATCCTCCAGATCCGGACCTTTCGCCTCGCAGCACTCCAAATCCGGGAAATATGCATCATACCCTTTTCCATCTTTCTTAGGCGTAAAAACCGCCGGATATACAAATGTCATGGTATCCTTCCTTTCCGTCCGACCTTTCTGCCCTGCACGAACTATCACTGGATTTTCCGTATGAAACAATCCCGTCCGCGCACCGTCACCTGATTTACTGCTCCAGTGTCACTGTCAGTGCCGGAATCAGCTGTTTCTTTCTGGAAACAACACCCGGCAGTGTTGCCGTCTGCTTCAGCTCTTCATTTGCATCAACTACGTGGAACGCATCTGCCACAACCTGTGCCGCCCCCTGTCCAACACAGAGAAGTTCGGTCGTCTCCGTCAGGATATTCGTCAGCATGAAGAAGATCATATCCAGACCTTCGTCCTCACGCGCCTTCTCCATAAACGGCAGCATACGGTTCTTCAGCTTTCCAAGCTCCTCTGCATTCAGGGAGTTGATCTGACCGACGCCGAAGTTTGTCTTTCCAGCTGAGAATTTCTTGAAATCCAGATACAGAATCTCTGCATCGCTCTTGCCCTTTAACTCGCTGCCTGCCTCAAACATCTGGTTTGCGAACTCATCCAGCTTGATGCCTGCCATCTCAGCCAGAGAAACCGCTGCCGCCCGATCCATCGGTGTGCAGGTCGGAGAACGGAACAGAAGCGTATCGGAGATGATCGCACTGCAGAGCAGACCTGCGATGGTCTTGTCGATCTCCAGCCCCTGTTCGCGGTACATCTGCAAGATGATCGTTGCCGTACAGCCGAGCGGCTGGTTACGGAAGAAGACCGGTCCGACTGTCTCCACAGTACCCAGACGATGGTGGTCAATCAGTTCCAGGATATTGGCATTCTCGATGCCGTCTACCGCCTGGCCGCGCTCATTGTGATCGACCAGAATCACGTTCTTTCCGCGCGCACCCAGTAAGTTACGGCGGGAAATCAGGCCTTTGTATTTGCCTTCTTTATCGAGTACCGGGAAATGACGGAAACGCTTGCTTGCCATCACATCCTTAATATCATCGATGAAATCATCTGTATCGAAGGTGATCAGCTTCTCAGTCTTCATGAAATAGCTGATCGGCATACTCTGGTTAATGAGACGGGCTGCCGTGTAGGTATCATACGGAGTTGTGATGACGGTACAGCCGCGCTCCTGTGCCAGTTTTTTGATCGTCATGGAAACGCCAGCGCCCTCACACACGATGATACAGCTTGCACCCATCTCGATCGCGCACAGCTGCGACTCATAGCGGTTGCCGAGGATAACCAGGTCGTTCTCTTCAATATAATATTCCATCATATCCGGATTAGCTGCCGCAATCAGGACTTTTCCTTTATCAAAGTACTCTTTCTCATCGCCAACAAAAATCGCGCCCTCCAGGGTCTCGATGATATTTGCATACTGGGTGCATGCCTTGGAAAGAATGCTGCTGTCGTATACATTCATATAAGAACGGGTGATATCGCCGACTGTGATCAGACCTTCCAGTATATTCTTATCGGTAACAGCCGGAAGTGTTACCAGACCGTCCTCCTGCATCAGGTTCCATGCTTTTCTCAGGGAAATATTCTTGGAAACACCTGGCGTCTCGCGGATCTCAATATCCTTGACCTGCGTTTTGACGGATTTAATCAGTTTCGGCACATCTACCTTAAAGTAATCCAGTACGAAGGTTGTCTCCGGGTTCAGTTCTCCGGCACGGCACGGTACATATTCGCCGCCCGTCTGAAGTGTTTTGAAATTCGCATAGCCGATTGCAGAACAAATCGAATCCGTATCCGGGTTTTTATGTCCAATTACAATCGTTTTCTTTGCTTTTTCTGCTGCCATTTTTTCCTCCTGATTCGCACCGTGCGCTGCAAATTCTGCCATTTTTCTTTCTATCCTCTGTTTTGATAGAGAAACCTCTGATTCATGAAACTTTTTTGTACAAAATCGCCAATTTTCATAATCTGTTTACACGGTGTTCATATTTTATTCATATCTTATTTTTATACTAAAAGCATAAAAGATTTCACTTTTCAAATTTGTTTTATAGTGATTTTGCACATAGATTTTTCATAATTGCCCCGGATGCTTGACCGCTCCGGGGTCTCCTCTTGTCTACAGCATTTTTCGGCATATCTGAACGTTTTTCTATCCCTATTTCCTTCAAACGTCCAGACCATTTACCCTGCACTCTGTCACTCAAAACAAGGCGCCTAATCTAAGATCAGTCTTGCCGCCCCATAGATACCTGCATCATTTCCCAATGTTGCCAGGCGAACCTCGCCCTTATTCTCAGAGATCGGGGTCAATTCGCGGTAATAGCGGTCAATCCAATCCGTTAAAAAAGTCCCCGCCTTGGATACGCCTCCTCCGATGACGAAAATCTCCGGATCCACGGTCATCGAAATGGTCGCCAGCGCCCATCCGAGATAATAGCACACGGTGTCCATAACCTCCAGCGCCAGTGCATCCCCGGCTTTTGCCGCATCCAGCACATTTTTTGCGGTGATCGCATCACCGTAGGCACGCATCACCGATGCATCCGGCTTTGCCGCCATCTTCCGTCTCGCCTCCCTGGCGATACCGGTCGCGGACGCTACCTGTTCCAGACAGCCGTGTCCGCCGCAGTTGCAGGTTTCTTTCTCGCCCTCGCGGATATGGATATGACCGATCTCGCCGCCCAGTCCGTGGCGTCCTGCAACGATCTTCTGATCGTGTACCACGCCGCCGCCGACACCGGTTCCCAGCGTCACCATCACGATATCATGGCAGCCCTTGCCGCCGCCCTGCCACATCTCGCCGAGCGCCGCCACATTAGCATCATTACCGGAGCGGACCGGCATTCCATCTAATAACTCACTCAAAATCTTCTGCGGGTTCAGATCGCGCCATCCTAAGTTGACGCAGACCTCCACATAGCCGTCCGGCTGCACCGGCCCCGGAAATCCCATGCCTGCGCCGATCACGGCATCCATCGGAATTCCCCGCTCGTTCAATTTCTTCCTGATCGAAGCGGCTACATCCGGAAGAATGTACGCCCCATTCTCTTCCTTGCGGCTCGGAACCTCCCACTTATAAACAAGCGTTCCGTCCGTCTCAAAAAGACCAATCTTAACCGTCGTTCCGCCGACGTCTATCCCAATACATTTTTTTTCCATGTCTGGATCCCTTCCCTTACGGCTGCACTGGCAGCCTTTCTTCTATGCCCTCATCTTTTTTCTGCGCTGGCTCTTATTATACGCAATGCATCCCCGTTTTGCAAGGTTTGGAAAGCAAAATACACCTGCCTGCCGGAGAAAGGCGCATTTCTGCTTAAGCGATACCGCATTCTTTTCTGCCGACAGACAGGTGCCTGTCTTTTATCTTATTTTTTTACCAAAATCAGCATTATTTCAGGCTCTTAGCCACCTCTACCACATGCTCAACGGTAAAGCCGAACTTCTTGAACAGAAGCCCTGCCGGTGCGCTGGCGCCGAAACTTTCCATCGCGATGATCTTGCCGTCTAAGCCGGTGTACTTGTCCCAGCCGAAGCTTCCAAGCGCCTCTACTGCTACACGGCGGCGTACTTCTCTCGGAAGTACGGACTCCTTGTACTCCTCGCTCTGCTCCTCGAACAGATCCATACACGGCATGGAGACAACGCGGACTTTCTGACCTTCTGCTGCCAGAGTCTCTTTTGCATGAACCGCCAGAGCTACCTCGGAACCGCTGGCAATCAGAATTAACTCCGGTGTGCCCTCGCAGTCGTCGATGATGTAGCCGCCCTTTAATGCCTCACGGCTGCTGCCTGCCATCGGCTCCAGATTCTGTCTGGTCAGCACCAGTGCGGTCGGTGTGTGCTCGGAAGTAACAGCACTGTACCAAGCTGCCTCTGTCTCGGTCGCATCGCACGGGCGGAATACATGGAAGTTCGGCATCGCACGCAGCGCTGCCATCTGCTCGATCGGCTCATGGGTCGGTCCATCCTCGCCAACGCCGATGCTGTCATGCGTAAATACATAGGTCAGCGGCACGCCCATCAGTGCAGACAGTCTTGCCATCGGTTTGCAGTAATCACTGAATACAAAGAAGGTCGATACATACGCACGCAGACCGCCGTGCAGCATGATGCCATTTCCGATCGCTGCCATCGCAAGTTCGCGGACACCAAAGTGCAGGTTACGTCCAGCTCTGTCCTCTTTGGAGAAGTCGCCCGCATCCTTCATGTTGGTCTTGTTGGACGGTGCCAGGTCAGCAGAACCGCCAAACAGGTTCGGCAGAACATCCTTGATGTAGTTGATCAGGCGTCCGGAGATCGCACGGCTTGCTTCCGGTTTCTCCTGTTTTGCCCAGAATCCGGCGTCATCTTTCAGCGCCTCGCCCGCCTTTGCATTGTGATACTGGTTCCAGAGCGCTTCCATCTCCGGATATTCCTCGCAGTAAGCGGCAAACATCACGTTCCATGCAGCTTCTACCTCTGCCTTCTGCTCTGCGATCTCGGAGTAGTTTTTGTATACCTCTTCCGGCACGAAGAACGGCTCTTCGCTCGGCCAGTTTAAGTTCTTTCTGAGTGCTTCCACATTCTCCACGCCCAGCGGCTCGCCGTGTGCGCTCGCCTTGCCCTGTTTTGCCGGGCAGCCGAAGCCGATCTGCGTCTTGATGGTGATAAAGGACGGATGCTCGGTATCTGCCTTTGCAGCCTCGATCGCCTTGCCGATCGCGTCGATATCATTGCCATCTTCTACAGTGATCGTCTGGAAACCAAATGCCTGCATACGCTCCTGTACATTCTCACGGAATGCGATGTCGGTGCTTCCCTCGATGGAGATGCGGTTGGAATCATAGAGAACAATCAGCTTGGAAAGTCCCAGGGTACCTGCCAGAGAGAATGCCTCAGAGGAAATGCCTTCCATCATACATCCGTCGCCGCCCAATACATAGGTGTAATGGTCAACTACCGGATAATTTTCTTTGTTGAATACGCTTTCCAGATGTGCCTCAGCCATCGCCATGCCGACTGCCATACCCATACCTGCGCCCAGCGGACCGGTCGTCGCCTCAACGCCAACGGTATGACCATATTCCGGATGTCCCGGAGTCTTGGAATCTAACTGGCGGAAGTTCATCAGATCTTCTTTGGAAAGATTTCCGTAGCCAAACAGGTGCAGCAGAGAGTACAGCAGCATGGAACCATGACCGCCGGATAAGATGAAACGGTCTCTGTTCTCCCACTTCGGGTTGGCTGGGTTATGGTTCATATGATGTGCCCACAGTTCATAAGCCGCTGCTGCACATCCCAGCGGAAGTCCCGGATGACCGGAATTTGCCTTCTGGATTGCGTCTGCGGATAAAATCCGGATCGCGTTTACGGATAATGTGTCAATCTGATTCATAAGTAACCTCCTGCTATGTATCTTAATTTTAAAAACTAAACGTGTGTTATTTGAGGCGGATCTCGCGCATCCGGTCGCCGCCGCTGATAATCAGTGAATTGAACGCGCGGCCGCGTGTTACCTGCGCCACAGAGAAATCAAACTCCCCGGCAAACCGCTCCTTGCCGGACAGACTGTAGACCCGACAGGAATTTTCGTTATTTAGGATGACGAAATCGCCCTGTATATTTATGTTACGCCACGAATACGAGAAATCTGCCGTACCCATAGCGGTTCCATCGGATTTAAACATGCTCAAACGGCTCTCACTTCCGCCCTCGGTGTTGTCCGAGATGACCGCCACATAGTCCTTCGACCATGCCACGCCGCGGACTTCCCCGTCGATCTCCGCCTGGCGCACCAGCGCCGGGCTTGTTACATTTTCCAAAGAGAAAAATGCCACCTGATCATCCGCAAATGCACACGCGTGATCCTCGTCGAGAAACCGGACGCGCGGACAGATGCTGTCTCCCAGCTCATCAAAACCTCCGACCAGACGGTCTGGATAATTCTTTCCATATTCGGAGAAATTGTAAAATACAATCCGGTTTTTGAGTGCCCCGTCCTGCAGATACAGGTCGGAAAGCATGACCTGCGTACCATCCGGCGATAAGGAAACGTCCATCAGGTAACCATTTCCCGACATAACCGTCTTGATCGCCCAGTCAAGCTCGCTGCCGTCTTTCTTGAAAAAGGTCACATACGAAGCATTGCTGTCCTCCACCAGCGCCGCCACGATGCCGTATGCCGATACGCTGACGCGCAGGATCGGCAGAAGCGTCGTCGCCTGTCCCTGGCTTCCGGTCTTATCCACAATATAAATATCATTGCCCTGCTGGTCCCCGATCACGGCATAATCGCCGTTGACATAGCAGATCGGCGATTTCAGCTCATAACTCATCGACCAGACCGCCTTGCCGGACTTGTCCAGATAGGAAGCTCCGTCCTTCGTGTATTTCAGGACATTTTCCCCAAACGGGACAAATTCCGTCGTGCTGCTCTCACTCGCCGCAATCTCTTTTTCCCACGCCACCGTATAGTCCGTGTAGGCATGGTTATCTTTATAATACATAAAACCAGCCGCCAAAAGCGCCGCGATTAACACCGCCGTCAGCACCCTGCGGAGACGTTTCCGTCTGGAATGGCGCTCGGCTTTCTCCGCCACCTCTTCCTCATTTTCTCCGTGGCTTATGCCCCGGCGGGGAAACATGTCCTGCGTGGCGGTGTCGATCACACGCCCTCTCAGCTGCTTTTTCTTCTGTTCCCGTTCAATCGGGTTCATCTCACTCATTTTTTTATCTCCTGTAGCTGGACTGCCATCTTGATTATACACTATTTTAGATGGTTTGGCATTATCTTTTTGCTATTCTCCGGACACATCCGGCATCACCAGCGTCTGCCCTGCGATAATGCGGTTTTCATCGGTCAGATGGTTGACCGCAAGGATATCGTCCAGATGACGGATATTGCCATAAAGCTTAAAACAGATCCCATAGAGCGTCTCCCCGTCCCCGACCGTGTACGTGCCGCCGGGCTTCAAGTTTGTGACCGGATAGTCCTGTCCCGCTGTCGAATTGCCGCCCGGATTCGGCAGGTCGCGCTGTGCCTCCGGCTCCGGCAAAATGTACGGGGCTTTCGTCTCCGCCATTTTTCCGTTCTCTTCGCTCTGCCCACCGGAAGCCTGTCCATTCTGTCTGCCTGCTATGGCAGTGCCCTCTGTATCTCCATCCGCCGCGCTCTCAAGTGTCCATTTATGCGCCTGTCCTCCGTTTTCCGCTGTTGTTCCGTCTGCATCCACATCCGCGCCGGCCTCGCCGCTCTCAAGCGGCGTCACACTGCCGCGG
>NZ_FR895101.1:12735-13888 GCF_000434655.1 Clostridium sp. CAG:43
GCTGTTCCACCGTGACCGCCTCTTTCCCGTCCGCAGTGCCCCGCACACCATCCGGAAGGACGGATACCAGCACACTCTCCATCTCGCGCATTTTCTGGTAATTGCCGAAAAGCACCACGCCGCCGGCAAGCACCGCGACCGAAAGCACACCACACAGCGTCCCCAGCGCCCGGATCGTCCCGTAACGCGACGCCGCCTCCTGCTGCCGCTCTTCCATCCGGTTACGGAAATCGCGGATCACCCGATCGCCGGTGCCTGTCTCCACCCGGCGGGCGTCCTTCCGCAGAATCATATAGTCCTGCATCATCTGGTTTTTCTCGTAGTATATATGATATCCTTTCAAACGGTAAAACCCGTCCTCCGACATCACATAGTATGCCGCCTCACCGTCCACACCGCTGTTTATGTACATGAGCTGGTTTTTCCCACCGAAATACTGCTTGTGCAGCCGCCAGTAGGTCAGGGGACTTAACATACACCCCGGCGCGCCGCAGATAAACCACCCCTGCACGGTCTTTTTTGGAAATGTCTCCTCCATCCGCTGGTATGCCTTTTTCCATGCCGCCTCCGAAAAGACAATCTTCTCCCCGGACGGCACAACCTCCTCCATCTCCAGCGCCCCGTCCACAAAGAGGCACGGAACCTCCTGCTGTGGATCCGAATTTCCGAGCAGCAGCCCGACCCGGAGTCCCGGTCCGCCGGATGGATATACCTGTTTCAAATACGTGTTTACATAATCCTCCACATACAACCGGACCACCTCATCCCGCTCGCCGATCTGCCGGATATTTTTCGGCAGTTCTGCGCGGGAACCAGAATATTCTCCCATATGTTCACCCCGCTATGATAGATTCTCCTGAAACCGGGTCTGTACTTGCTTCCATGATTTGATTGCTGCACCGTGCAGCATTTTCAGTGCTGAAAATACCTGCTCAAATACAGTAACATGATTTTCCGTAATTTCAGGAGTATGATGAATTTCTTTCCGCCTATCATAACGCCGATTGCATGCAAAATTTGTCAAACGGAGGCAGCATCCAGGCAAAAATTTTCGACAAGCCCGATCCCCGCGCTGATGCAGTCTGCCAGCTGCATGACGAGTGCCAGGCGGATACTCTGCAGCATCATCGGATCGTAATGGCTGCAGCCCGCC
>NZ_FR895101.1:13901-27153 GCF_000434655.1 Clostridium sp. CAG:43
CCGCCACGATCCCGGTGATAAAGAGATCTCCGACCGCGTGAAGCTCCTTGCAGACGCCAAGCCCCGGCTTTAAAGACCCGCGCCCTAACGTGACATAGCCGACGTGGCTTTCATCGCCAACCGAGGCATCGACCGCCACCACCAGCGCATCCGGGTACCCATTTTTTAAAACCTGCACGTAATGTTCCAGGTTCATCGCGTGCACGGGGCGATCAAGTGTTCCGAATACCAGCGTACCGCGCCGCCGTTCCTGTTTGAGTTTATATCCGATCAACGGTCCCAGACTGTCTCCGGTCGAACGATCCGTGCCGATGCAGAGGAAAACCAGTTTCTTTTTATGCCTTCGGGTCATTTCTTCCTGAATTAGCCCACTTAACTGCCCTGCCAGCTCTCCCACCGCGTCCCGGCGGGCTGAATTGTAGTAATATATCTCCGGACTGCCACCGAACCGGCTGCGTCCCCGTCTGTTCATCTCCCACACCGTCCTGTTTTCTCCCTGCCTGTTGGACAGGGGTTGTTTTACCTTTATTATAGGCGGGGTGGCAGGAAATTATGCGAAAATTGAAGGATATATACACGGACGAAAAAAGATGTGGCAGAAGGCAGCTTTACAGCGCCCGGTGTCACATCTTTTTTCTAGTTGTTCCTATATCTAATTATTTATTTTTATGAAATAAATTCCGCAGTTTACTTTCCGCCGCGTTCGCGGTACTCTGCGATGACCTCGCTTAAATTAACGGCTGTGCTGTTATCCAGAATATGTTTCAGCGCGTCCAACTTTTCTGGATTCAGAAATTCCTTGCCTAAGTAGCACTCGTAAGTATCTGTGATAAAGATTCTCTTTTCCTTGATTACCGTCTCAGTATAGTGCAGGCGGCTCTCGACCTCCTGATGGGCTTCTTTGAGTTGTTCAAGCTTTGCACGGCTGTTGCCGGTGATCTCGTCGGTCAGGATGGTTTTTGTCACATTTTCGAAGGTGTTTAATGCGTCCTTTTTCTTCTTCGCCGTCTCCTCCAGATCCTGCTCCATCTGGGAGATCTCATCGTCGTATTTTTCCAGATCATAGAGCGCTTCACTGCGATCCCGGCGGATCGAGGAGGTGATCACCGCGATCTTGCGGTTGTTCGCCGCGATCAGACTGCGGATCGAACGTCCTTCCTGCAGCGCCGCCAGATGGCGATCCTTCGTCCAGTTTCCAATCAGGATATACAGTCCGCCAAAAACAACCACATCCACGCCGTAGATCATCGCCAGGTATAAAGTCTTCTGTTCTGGAAGCAGCTTGTAGATGCTGCACGGGATCAACAGGAAACAGATCGCAAAGGTAATCAACACCGTCAAAAATTCTTTGAATCCCCTCGGGAAATACAACGCATAGTACAGTGGGCTTTTGCAGACAAATGGAACACGATCCGACTGGAACAGCGTCCGCATCCGCACGGCAAGCTCTCGGTTGTGCGCGTGAAGCTCCTGCGTTTCTTCCTTAATCCGCTCTTTGATGCCCTGGTTTTTCGCCTTTTCGCGGCGTGTCCGCGTGCGTTTCAGCTTATCCTGCAGCTTCCCAAGCTCATCGTCATAGCTTTTTTCAATCTCATCCCGGCGCTTTTTCACGGTCGAATTCACGGCATCTGCCACCGCTTTCCGCTCCGTCTCCAGCACGCGCAGACGCTTTTTCTCTTCCTGAGCAAGCGTCTCCTCCTGTTTTTCAAACTCCGCCAGCTCCACCACTGCCTGTCTGGCGTCTTCCAGAAATGTTTTCACATCCGTTATCGCCTGTGCCATCTCGCCCCTCCCGGTCTTTGTCTTTTTGTAACGGCTGCCTGCCCTTTATTCTTCCAGCACCTGTATCTCCAGATAATCGAAATCGATGCTCTCGATAAAGTTGTCCTGGGTAAAACGCGCCTTATCGTGGCGTTTGAACTCCTCGATCGTCTTATCCAGCCAGACCGGATGCCCCAGATCAAAGGCATAGCAAATCTGGTCGATCGCGTCAAACACCATCGCCGTTCTCGACATTGTATAATCACCGTTGCTGATCACAATATCCCTAATCATCCGGTTTTCCTTCATCATTTTTCCCCAAAGACGAAACATCCTGCCGTTCCTTTCCCGCTGTCAAATTTCATTTTTACCGTGTCCGGATGTTCTCTCCGGACATCTTTTCTCACAATCTTATGTCCAGTATATCAGCTTTTTTAGGAGTTGACAAGGCGGGGCTTTTCGGCAAAATTCACTGCCACTGTGTCATCGTGCAGCACTTCCCATTTTCAAAAGAAACTGCAGATCTTCCTCAATCCCCCGCACATTTCCAGAAACGTCCATCGCATACTCCATGACCCACTCGGCATCCGGCGTCGCCTGCTTTGCCAGTTTTAAGAAGCCGTCAAAATCAAGTGTTCCCTCATGAATCCTCTGATGGCTGTCGTGGACACCGTCGTTGTTGTGGAGATGGTACGCCACAATCTGGTCCGCCAGCGCGTTTACGACCCGCTTAAGCGACCAGCCGTTCGCCCAGGCGTGCCCGATGTCGATAAGCACCGCATACTGTTCCCGGCGGCACAGATCGATAAATTCCTGCTCATCGAAGAGACGGTTTCCGCGCTCCAGAACTCCGGCATTCTCCACGACCACCTGGGTCCCCGCCTCCTCACACAGCTGTTTCACGGTGTAATAATTTTCACAGGAAACGCGGACACGGTCTTCCTTCTCGCCCGGTATGATGCGGCAGTTGTTGTGATGATAAACGAGATATTTGCTTGAAAGCTCTTTCGCATACGAAAGCGTCTTTTCAATCAGCTCCATCGTGCGCGCATACTCTACAGCCCCCTCCGCTGCCGAATGCTCTGCCTGATAATATGGACCATGGAAGCTGACCGGGACTTCCTTTAAGATCGGCATGGCGTCCCGCAGGTTCTTCTCAAAGCATTCCTCATGAAACATCGGGAACACCTCGACTCCCACCTGTCCTGGAAAGCGTTTGAGGTACGGGAGGATCTGACCGAACTCGCTGCCTTTATACATATTAGTGCTGATAAGAATTTTTTTCATGATTGCATGTCTCCTCTTCAAAATATACGTTCAGAATCTTGTTTTGAAAACACTTTTTTCGCTCTATTATCTCTATTCTTACTGGGCGATCGCCTTTTCCAATTTCGGCACCGCCAGCTTTTCCTGTGCGCGGATCACCATCTCCGGGTAACCGAGCGATTTCTCCGTCCCGCGGTCAAACAGATGCAGCTTTTCCGTCTCCACATGGATGTATACCTTCTCACCCGGCTGCGGAATCTCGCCCTCGCGGATGGCAATCAGCTCGTTCTTGTCTCCCTCGACCTGAATATAAACACCGTACCGGTTTCCGTAATCCTCCACGTAACGGACCACGCCCTCGATCGACCGCTCCTGCGGGGTGCGGCTCATCATCACGTGTTCCGGGCGGACACCGGCGTACAGCAGTCCCGACGGGCACTGCGCGGCGATCCGCTGCCAGATACCCGGAAGTTCTACCTTCTGTTTCCCGATGACAAGCGCCCCGTTATGATATTCCGCCTCCACGATATTCATGGACGGCGAACCGATAAACTTCGCACAGAACACGCTTGCCGGACGATTGTACACGTGTGACGGGGTATCGAGCATTTCCATCTTGCCCCGGTACATGAGCGCGATCCGATCGCCAACCGTCATCGCCTCGATCTGGTCGTGCGTAACGTAGACTAACGTCGGGTGGTACATTTCATGGATTTTTACCAGTTCTTTTCTCGCACGCATCCTAAGCTGTGCATCCAGGTTTGACAGCGGCTCGTCCAGAAGGAAATAGTCGGCGCGCTTTACCACGGCTCTCGCCAATGCCACTCTCTGGCGCTGTCCGCCGGAAAGCTCCTTCGGCTTCCGATCCTCCAGCCCTTCCAGTTCCAGCATTTTGAGGACTTCTTTTAAGCGCGCATCGATCTCGTTCTCATCCATCTTGTGCGCTTTTAAACCATATATGATATTATTCTTGACGCTCATATGCGGAAACAGCGCATAGTTTTGAAACACCATCGAGACACCGCGCTCGCCGCACGGCACATCATTTACCACCTGGTCGCGCATCCACAGGTTTCCGGCGGTCACATTTTCCAGTCCCGCAATCATGCGAAGTGTCGTCGATTTTCCACAGCCGGACGGACCTAATAAAATCAGGCGTTCGCCCTCCTTTACCTCCATGCAGAGGTCTTCCACGACCACATTTTTGCCATACGCTTTTTTAACATTTTCAAATACAATATTTTTCATTGAATTAATCTATCCCTTTCTTATGTCCAGCGCAATCTCCCGTTATCCCTTCAATCCAGACGCCGCAAATGTATTGATGATATAGCGCTGGAAAATGATATACAGTACCAGCGGAATCAGCATCGTGAGCACCGACACCGCCATCGCGATCGTAAATTCCGTACCGCCCTCGGCGCTGATGTACATCTGCAATGCCAGCGACAGCGTATAATTTTCCTTGGATTTTAAGATCAGCACCGGCCACACATATTCATTCCACGAATTGATAAAGAAAATGATGCCGGTGGAAATGATGGACGGACGCACCAGCGGAATCACAATGTCGCGCATGATTTTCATGTGCCGGATATTTTCCATCCGTGCCGCCTCAATGAGTGCCAGCGGGATTCCACGCATTGCCTGGCGCAGCAGGAAAATTCCCAGCACATCCGCCAGCTGCGGCAGTGCGACGCCCCAGATGCGATCGCGCAGACCGATCTTAGAGATCAGAAGATAATTTGGAATCATCGTGACCGTAAACGGGATGAACAGCGTGCTTAACATAATAAAATACAAAAATCCTTTTCCCTTAAACCGGAAATAGACGAACGCATACGCCGCCAGAAGTCCCGTGATTGTCTTAAAAATCGTGACCGTCGATGCAATCAGAAACGTATTCAGCGTGATTTTCACAAACGGCAGTTTGTCAAATACATGCCGGTAATTTTCCAGCGTCGGATGCAGCGGAATCACCTGAAAAACTGTGTTGAACGCCTCCTGCATCGTCTTGAAAGAGTTGGAAATTGCAAATACGATCGGCATCAGAAGGAGGAAAACGACCACCACCAGAAACAGATGCCAGCCGATCTGTCTGTCTTTAGTTTTCATAGTAAACCCCCTTTTCTACAAACCGGAATTCCAGCACCAAAAGAATGATAAAGAGTGCCATCGTCATGACCGATACCGCCGAGGAAGTTCCTGTTTTATAGAGTGTAAACGCCTCATGGTACGACATATAAATCAGGTTCGAGCTGGCATAGTTCGGTCCTCCCTGTGTGACGACCTTGATCGGCGTGAACACATACTGGAGTCCCTGCACGATCGTCGTAATAAACACATAGATTCCAGTTGCAGAACTCATCGGCACGACGATATCCTTAAAAATCTTCCACATCGGCACATTTTCCAGACGCGCCGCCTCGATGACCTCCATTGAGACACCGGAGACTCCCGCCAGGATGTTGATGAAATTGTAGCCAAACGTCTTCCAGGTCGTGATAATGCAGAGTACCGCGATGACCCAGCCCTCCGTTTTCGACCAAAACGGCAGTTTCAGCCCAAACCAGCCTGCCACAATCGCGACCGGACCCGAAATCGGATTCAGAATCCATGTATACAGAATCGAGCCGACGACCAGCGAAATCACACTCGGCAGGAAAAAGACCGCCTTGTAAAAACTCTGTCCCTTTTTGATGACACACGAAAGAATGAATGATAAAATGTACGGCATCACAAAGTTAAACACCAGAAGAATCACGATGTACCAGAATGTATTGCCAAAGATTTTCCATGTATTCGGATCCTTCAAAACGGAAATATAATTCCCCAGTCCCACAAACTTCTTGACCGGCTTTACCATGTTCCATTCAAAAAAACTCAAATACAGCGTGTAAAAAAGCGGATAAAACATAAATACCGCAAACATGACGAGCGACGGCAGCAAAAAAACATATCCAAGCGCTGCCTGTTTTTTGTCCTCCCGATTCAAACTATTTCCTCCATTCTAATGTACGCTCGGAATCTTTCGGCGCCTGCCCAGCCACAACAGCAGGTGTTGGAAAGACTCTGAGCCTGCATTTTATGAAGGGGCTGCCGCCAAACAGCTCTTTCGCGCTCCGGCCGCTTCCTGCGTCTTATCTGCACACAGTCCATTCTGCCAAAACACGTTCTGCTATTCCGCAACAACCCCATTCTCATTTCTGTCCTAAATTTTGTAATGATTTTCCTGCCACCCGAAAGCTGTTCCAAGCGTCAGGCTGCCTGTCCCTACTGTGCATCCAGCAGCTGGTTGATCGCATCCTGTGTGCTCGTCATACCATCTTTCGCAGATACCTGACCGCCCAGAATCTGGTCTCTCATATCCAGAAGAAGCTGCTCTGCCTCAAGGCCTGCATCGCCCGGGAATGCGGTCCATGATACAACGCCGTCCATCTGCTCAATCGCTGCATTCATCATTGTGTTCTCAGCCAGAAAATCTTTCAATCCATTTTCTGCCTCTGCCACATCTTTTCTCGGCGGTACATAACCGGTTCCCTCGATCCATGCTGCCATTGATTCTACGCTGTAAAGATACTTCTCAAACTCCCATGCCGCCTGAATCTGCTCGTTGCTCTGCGCGGTGATGGCTAAGAAACAGCCTCCTGCCGGAACCTTGCGCTCCTTGTCGTTCCACAGCGGGGATTTCACGGTTGCTACGTCAAACTGTGCCCCCTTCTGTACGGAAGCGCGTCTCGCAATGGTGGTGTAAAGCATCGCACAGTTTCCGTCGATAAAGCTCTGGCAGCCCTCTTCCCATGAAACATGAAGGGCAGAACCATCTTTTACCATATCCTGCATCATCTGCATTGCCGCAATGCCGTCCTCGGTTGCAAAGCTTGCTTTTTTCTTGCCGGATGCATCCGCAGTCAACATATCCGCTCCCGCGCTCTCAACCAATGCCTGCTGCGCCCAGAAATCTGCCGGTTCCTGCATATAGAAACCATATTTTCCTGTCTTCTCTTTGACTGTCCCGGCAAATTCCTGTACTTCCTGCCAGGTCTCCGGTCCATCTTCGGAAAGGCCCGCTTCTTTTAAGAGATCTTTATTAATGTAGAGAACCGGGCTGCTTAAGGAGTACGGGACTCCGACCTGCTCGCCGTTGCTGTTGACCGCCAGGTCTAAGACATTTGGAAGGAAATTATCGGTTAAGAAATTTGCATCCTCGCTGTCGAATTTATCAATCGCATCCTGCGGCGCCACATAGTCAAAGTTATTGGAGAAATAATCCAGAAATGCCCAGCCAATCTGAACAAGCGCCGGTGTATTTCCGGTCGCCGCTTCCGCCTGCAGGTTCTGCATCAGACCTTTGTACATATCCGGGTTGTATTTCGCTACTACCTCGATGTGGTCATTTTCCTCATTAAATTTCTTTACCAGATCGTCTACGACCAGACCTCCCTGGGTTTCTGCGTTACAGTGCCAGTATTCAATCACCGTTTTATCGCCGGATGCCGTCTTCTCTGCCCCGCTCTCTCCGGACGCGCTCTGTGTGTCGCTGCTTCCTGTCGCCGAGCTGGATGCCTGGCTGCATCCTGCCATCAATGTCATCGTGCCTGCCATCGCAAGCGCCATCAGACGTCTCATACTTACCTTCATTCGTTCTCCTCCTGCTGCGGTGTCCCATCTCCCAGTCTGTCTTACCTTGGAACCAGCCATCTATTTCAAAATCGTGATCGGGAGTCCTTTGCCGCGCTTCTCTTCTGTCAAATCACTTGTGCTGTGTCCAGATTCTATCTTAAAGATGGTTTGTAAAATGCAGGAGGTGATTTATGTAAAAATTATCTATAATTTTTGAAAATTGTTTTTTCGAGGTTCTGCGGCATAAAAGAATGTGCCTTTTTGTGTAATAGGGAATTCCAAGGAATTTCCTATTACACACAAAAAAACGCCTCTATCAGTTTTTGCTGATAAAAGCGTTTTTTATTCTATGTTCCGTTTTCTATTTTTAGATCCGGGCTGCAGTTTCCTTCATGGAACATGCCAGAGTGAACGCCGCAGAACGCATATTCTTTTACAGACCCGCCCCTTACAGTCTCTTAAGCAGCGCCTCTCTCGCTTCCTCATAGCCCGGTTTGCCAAGCAATGCAAACATATTTTTCTTATAGCTCTCTACGCCCGGCTGGTTGAACGGATTGACGCCCAGAAGGTATCCACTGACGCCGCAGGCAAATTCGAAGAAATAGAAGAGCTGTCCTAAGCTGTACGCATCCATCGCCGGGATCGTCACTTTCAGGTTCGGCACACTGCCGTCGGTATGTGCCAGAATCGTGCCGTTCATCGCACTCTTGTTGACGAAATCCACGCTCTTGCCAGCCAGATAGTTCATACCGTCCGTGTCAACATCTTCTTTCTTCAAAATGATCTCCGCCGGAGATTCGGCCACTTCCAGAACTGTCTCAAACATGATTCTCGCGCCGTCCTGGATGAACTGACCCATCGAATGAAGATCGGTTGTTAAATCAACCGCTGCCGGGAAAATACCTTTCTGATCCTTGCCCTCGCTCTCGCCGTAGAGCTGTTTCCACCACTCCGATACATAGTGCAGGCTCGGCTCATAGTTTGCCACAATCTCAACCTGTTTGCCCTTCCGGAGCAGAATGTTGCGGACCGCCGCATATAACAGAGCAGAATTCTTCTCAAACGGAGTCTCCAGTGCATTCTTTCTCGCGTCTGCCGCGCCCTGCATCAACGCATCTATATCCGCGCCGCTGACCGCGATCGGAAGCAGACCGACTGCCGTCAGGACGGAGAAACGACCGCCAACATCATCCGGAACCACGAAGGACTCGTAGCCCTCTTCATTTGCCAGATTCTTGAGTGCGCCCCGCGCCCGGTCTGTCGTCGCGTAGATTCGCTTGTTTGCCTCTTCTTTACCATATTTCTCAATTAGCATCTCCTTAAATACACGGAATGCGATCGCCGGCTCCGTTGTCGTACCGGACTTGGAAATAATATTGATAGAGAAATCTTTTCCATCGACCAAATCCATCAGATCATGGATGTATTTGCTGCTGATGCTGTTGCCAACGAAGTAAATCTCCGGTGTTTTTCTTTTTTCTTTCGGAAGATTATTGTAAAAACTATGGGACAGGAACTCGATCGCCGCTCTTGCGCCCAGATACGAACCGCCGATACCGATTACCAGCAGGACATCGGAATCCTTCTGAATCTTCTCCGCCGCTTTTTTGATGCGTCCGAACTCTTCCTTATCATAGTCCACCGGAAGGTCGATCCATCCAAGGAAATCATTGCCCGCACCGGTCTTATCTACCAGCGTCTCTCTTGCCGCCTGCACGCCCGCCTTGATACCGGCGATCTCTTCCTCATGAATAAATGCAGCTGCTTTTGAATAATCAAAGATCACATCTTTTCCCATATGTTTCCTCTCCTTTGCATTTCAGCCGTCCGCAGGCGGCGTGATTACTTTGTCAAAAACTTAACTTATCTTTATTATAGCAATCTGGACACCCGTATGCAACCAGTTTTCAGTTGGAATCATCATTTACAACCCCGATAAATACTCCCTCATAATATCCCCCAGAACCTGCGCCTCCTCGCGGCTCAAACCTTTCATCCAGTCACCCGCATTTGCCTCGCCATTTCGTGTTTTCCGCGTATCCCGGCTTGCTGCAATCTGGTCGAGGCTCTGCTTCAAATACTCCATTTCCTTGTCGCCGGGACGCTCTTTCGCTTCCTGCCTGGGACCCGTATTGTTTTCCGTTTCATTTCCTGATACCATCCGGCGATCCGTAAGATGCCCATCTGTCTCATGCTTGTCCCGTTCCTCCGGTTCGCGCGGTGCAGTGCGAACTGCCCGCATCAGATTCTGTGCCCGTGCATCCCGCTCACGGAACGGATTCACTCTCATCGCTGTCCGCGATTTTCCTTTTTCAAACTCTGTTTCTCCCAGATCCCGGTTATCCGTTTCAGCACCATCCCGACCACTCACGCCGCGATCTGCCCGCAGAGTACTCTGCAGCCATTTCGGCATTTCCCGCACATTCGAGTCCACACCAGCAATTCCGCCGGATACTCCAGAAGCTCCGGACATTTCCTGTCCGCGCGTCTCCTTCTCACGTGCCGCCCGAAGGAACACCGAATTATCCACATACTCCAAAAGCGCCGTTTCCAGCCGCTGCTGTTTCTGGTCAATCTGGAAACAGCTCTCGATAAATGCCAGAAACAGACCACTCATGACAGCTGCCGACGCATACAGCACAATATAACTCGCATCCAGCTCATACCAGTATGCCAGAAATGCCTCCGCTGCTCCGGTCAGAAGCCCTAAAAGCACCATTTCCATTGACACGCCGTTCCACGCATCCAGCGAAATATGTAAAAATGAAAATCCGTCAATCTGCTTGTCCAGATATGCCTGCGTGTTCACGATGTTCTGTCCCAGGCGGCAGGTATTTTCCAACCGCTGCTTCAGATTTTGAAGATTCTTGTTCCGGGTCATCGCCATGTTGTCAGTTTCTTTTAATAATCTTTTGTAGAGGCTCCGTGTAATCAACTTGCTGACAAATCCGATCATTCCGATTGCCGCAAGAACGGACAGCGCTTTTCCAGTTTGTAAAAATTCCAGCATAAAAAAGCTCCCCTTTCTCTACTTCCGGATCACTTCCGGGTGGCTTGCCACAGGTCAGGTTTAGGCGCTTCGCAGTTTGTCTCTTGCAATTTGCTTTTCACATTCTGCTTTTTGCATTCTGCTTTTCACATTCTGCTTTTTGCGCCCTGTCAAATCCCGCCTGCATCGTGGCTTTATTATATCCGCCGAAAGAGTCTTTGTGAAGATGAGAAAGGGGAAAATCGTTCGTCAAATTCTGCCTTAATTCGATTTTTAATGGGTGTTTAAGCATGCAATATCATTAAGTTATACCATATGTTTCCACATATAGCAAACACGCGTTCTGTGTTTTACAAAAAATTTGGCACACCTAACTCATCACGAAAGTAACGAGAATGCGGTGTGCCGTTTTTCAAATTTTCGTGCTTATGAATTTAATTATGCCTCATAACGAGATGCCATCTCTAATAAGAGGTTTACCGAATGCTTGATCGCCTGCGCTTCAAATGCCGCATAGTCCATACCCGCACTGTCATCTGCCTTATCCGAAATGGCACGGATGATCAGAAACGGGATTCCGTTTAAATATGCCGCCTGTGCGATCGCTGCGCCCTCCATCTCGGTACAGCTTGCGCTAAACTGCTCGATCAACCACTCCTTTTTTGCCTTATCCGAGATAAACTGATCGCCGCTTACCACGCGTCCCGGAAATGCCTGAATCTCCGGATTTACCTTCTGGTTGCACTCAATCGCCAGCTCGCGCAGCTTCTCATCCGCCTCAAATGCAAAGGTATCTACACGCGGAATCTGTCCGATCCGGTATCCAAATCCGCTCGCATCCATATCATGCTGCACCGCATCCGTCGATACAACGATATCGCCAATGTTAATCTCCGCGCGCAGGGAACCGGCGATACCTGTGTTCACAATCGCACTGATATGGAACCGATCCGCCAGAATCTGACTGCACATACCTGCATTTACCTTGCCGATACCAGAGCGAACCACAACCGCGTCCTTTCCGCCCAGTTTACCCTGATAAAAATCCATACCGGCTACACTTGTCACGGTGACATCCGTCATTTTCTCCTTGATCTGAGCCACCTCTTCATCCATCGCTCCGATGATTCCTAACATCTGTTTGTCCTCCTGTTTTTTCTATCATTCATCCTTCTATCCTTTTTAACGCGACCGTATCTTCTCAAAAGTATACTGGATTTTTGTTATCTTGACAACACCTTTACTGGCAGACTATAATCATTTTACTGCGGTGGATTCCCGCCACAGCAGATTAAAACACATACCATTTTGAGGAGGTTTTACCATGACATACAAGACAAAGGGAGTCTGTTCCCGTGAGATCAATTTTGAAGTAGAAGATAATAAAGTAAAGAATGTTCAGTTCGTCGGTGGCTGCTCCGGCAACACACAGGGCGTTGCCCGCCTGATCGATGGCATGGATATTGACGAGGCAATCTCCCGCATCGAAGGCATCCAGTGCGGCTTCCGCCCAACTTCCTGCCCGGATCAGCTGGCACAGGCGTTGAAGGAGTATAAGGCGAACGTGAAATAAGTATCTTTTGGTCGATTCTTTCACGCCCGCTGGCATAGTGAAAAACCATTTTAAAACCCCCACCTGAAAACATCTGGAATTTTGAATCAGAAATTCCTGGATGATTGCAGGTGGGGGTATTTATGTGATCGCTTTTTTCATACTATTTCGTGTTGCAAATATAAATTTAGTAACACTGTCCCCATTTAGAATTAGTCGCCGTATTCGGTGATTTTGATTCCCTCTGTTTTTGTCATAAAGGACTGTCCCTTTCCATTGACCTCTACATAATGAACGCCAACTACTCGATAATAATATCCTGTTTTCTGGTTTTTCACTGTAAAATCATTCGACATTCCTGATAAATCTTCCGTTGGAAAATCCTCTTTGCTAGCATCATATATATATCTAGAAACTTCTACCCATTTACCATCCTCTTCTCTTTGCAGAACTGCAATATTTTTTATTTTATCACACTCTACATGAGCTACTGTCTGAATAAGGATTCCAATATCTCCTTTTCCTAAATTACTAATTCTTGTTAATGCCGTATCAATAATACTTCCCCTTGGTTCTATCCCCCTCGCAATTCCCTCCGAAACATTTTCATTTAATAAACAAGCATTGCTATAGTCCGCCTCTTCAACCGAAACTCCATTAATATACTGTGTGTCTGCTGCATAAACTTGCATCATACTTGCAGCTATAATCATTCCTGCACATATCAGTGTATATAATTTTTTTCTCATATAAAATTTCCCCCTAATAATTTTCTAAAAATAAATTTTCAACAATCTTTTTAAACTCTTTTTTAGGAATTATCCCTGAAATTTGATAGTATGTATCCCCTTTTACAATATTAGCACTATATTCAAATTTCCCATCTGAAAGCTCTGATTTTTCAAAATAAATATTTTCTTTTAACAAATCATTATAAATATACTCTTCTTTTTTTCTATCAGATATAACATTCGTAGAATTACCAGTACCACCTACTTCTTCTAATATCTTTACACGATATTTCCCATAAGAAAAATACATTATAACCCACGTTTCCCCTA
>NZ_FR895102.1:0-3437 GCF_000434655.1 Clostridium sp. CAG:43
TAACTTAGTTACCGAGTAGTTCACGAGAGAAGTATACGAGTCAATGATATAGCTTGAGAATACATAAGGAATTTCCGGTTCTAATGCTGGACATCCACCCCAAAGTCAAGTATAATGAACTAGAACAGTTGTACGATTATAATAAACGGGTAATCAGAGCACAAGCGGACATCTGATTTCCCGTTTTTGTATTGCAATGTATCCGGAAGACAAACAGAAGGAGGTACCCTATCCGATGTCAAGAAAAAATCCGTTCGTCATGCCCATCCTCAAATGGGTAGGCGGCAAACGGCAGCTGCTGGACAGCATCAATCCGCTGATCCCGGAATGTTCGACCTATTATGAGCCGTTTATCGGGGGCGGTGCGGTGCTCTTTGGGAGACAGCCGAACAAGGCGGTGATCAATGACTCCAACGAAGAGCTGATCAATGTATACCGGATGATCAAGGAAGAGCCGGAAGAGCTGATTGCGGCGCTGAGCGCCCATAAGAAACAGAATTGCGAGGAGTATTATTATACGGTGCGGGCGTGGGATCGCGACAAGGAGACGTATCAGACGCGGACCAACGTCGAGCGGGCAGCGCGGATCATTTACCTGAACAAGACCTGCTACAACGGCCTGTTCCGCGTCAACAGCTCCGGCGAGTTCAATTCTCCGTGGGGCAGATATAAGAACCCGAATATCACGAACGAGGCGACTATCCATGCGCTGAATACGTATTTAAATAAAGCGAATATTACGATCAAATGCGGCGATTACCGCGAGGCGTTAAAGGGCATCCGGAAGGGCGCGTTCGTCTATTTTGACCCGCCTTATATGCCGATCAGCTCGTCGGCGTCGTTCACGGGCTACACCGCGGGCGGCTTCGGGGAGGAAGAGCAGATCGCATTAAAAGAGCAGTGTGACATGTTGAATGCAAAGGGCATCAAGTTCCTGCTTTCCAATTCGTCCTGCGAATTTATCGAGGATTTATATAAAGATTACATCATCGACCACGTGGATGCCAAGCGCGCGATCAACGTGAAACCGGAGAAGCGCGGAGAGATTCAGGAAGTTCTGGTACGCAATTATGAGCTTGATTGATGATAAATGGAGAATTTTATTTGATAAATACCGGATTGAGCGGGAAATTGAGAAACATGGGCGGTTTTACATCACCGCCGACCAGATCCGCGAAGTCAAGGAACCGCGTCTGATGACGAAATTTGACACGCGGGAATCCCTGCCGCGGGTGTTTGGAAAGAAGATTTCGATTCTTCCGGTGTCGCGCGGCGGCTATGTGCTGGGCGAGTTTGACTTATATCAGGATTTTCCGGAGATTCCGTCCGATATCAAACGGGTGACGAGCGCGAAGATACCCGATTACTTTGAGTCGATCGACCTTCATGACATCCGCTCGGAAGCCAGCGCGATCAATGTTATGAGCATCACGGGGATTCTGGATGATTTTCTGGGCGAGGATCGCATGGTGCAGACGGTTTCGGGGCGGATGGGGTCTGGAAATTTTGAGTTTTATGTCAGCGACTATCAAAAATCAGAGCCGATTGAGAAAAAGCCGCTTATCCAGGTACAGAATTCGCAGGTCGAGATCGACGGTGGATTTGAAAATGAGAATGTATTTACGCTGATCGAGGGAAAAAACGTCGTCCACAGCAATTTTCTGATCCGGCAGCTTTATTATCCGGCGAGACTCTGGGCGGAGAAGATACACAAGCCGATCCGTCCGGTGTTTATGGTGTATTCGAATAATATTTTCCGCCTGCTGGAATATGAATTTACGGACCTGCGCTACTACAATTCGCTGCGGCTGGTGCAGGAGCAAAATTACAGCTTAGAGGAAATCGAGATTACGCTGGATGATTTATACGATGTCTGGGCACGAACAAAGGTCAAGCCGGAACCGGCGGTTACCTTTATCCAGGCGGACAGCTTTTACAAGGTTATTTCACTGGTAGAACGGCTGAACGAGAATCCAATGACGGGCGGGGAGATCGCGCAGCTTTTTGGATTTAAGGAGCGACAGTCGGACTATTATTTCAACGCGTGCCGCTATCTGGGACTGGCGGAGAAGCAGACGGATGAGGACGGCGTGAAAGTGCATATCACGGCGATAGGAAGACGGCTTTTGAAACTGCCGTATAGGGCGCGCCAGCTCGAATACGTCCGCCTGATTCTGGAACACCCGATTTTCCACGATTTATTTGAAGCTGCTCTTCAGCTCGGAGATGTTCCGGACAAGGAGTATGTCGCAAAGAAAATGCGGGAATACCAGGTCTGCGGGGAGAATCTGATCGTGCGGAGGTCAAGTTCAGTGCGGGCATGGCTGTACTGGATTCTGACGCTGGTGAACGAAGGATAGGGAAATGGGAATTATTATATTTATCCGTTATCATGCTAAGGGGGTAATTTCGTCTCAGATGCGTCGGCGTCCGTGCATGTGATGCATGACCGTTAGAAAAATAGACCATTTGGACAGAGAATAAAATATAGAAAGTTACAGGACAGCATATGGGCAGACAAGAGCAGACAAATCATCTTTTCAGCAACCGCGATCTGCGGATTCTTCTGGTTCCGCTGATCGTAGAGCAGATTTTAAACTCCCTGATGGGTACAGCGGACAGCATTATGGTCAGCAACGTGGGATCGGCGGCGATCTCGGCGGTTTCGTTGGTTGACTCCATCAATATTTTAGTGATACAGGCATTCTATGCGCTGGCGGCAGGCGGCACGATCGTCTGCTCCCAGTACATCGGACAGAAAGATAAGAAAAATGCGGAGGAATCCGCGAGACAGTTATCTTTTGTGGTGGCGTGCATCTCGTCGGCGGTCATGGCAGTCTGCCTTCTGACACGCGGGCCGCTGCTGCGGCTGATTTTCGGCAGCGTCGAGGCGGATGTCATGGAGGCAGCGCAGATCTATTTCTTCTACACGGCGCTTTCGTTCCCATTTATCGCCCTCTATGATGCTGGTTCCTCGATCTACCGGGCGCAGGGAAATACAAGGCTTCCGATGACGATCGCGGTTGTCTCTAACGGGTTAAATATCGCCGGAAATGCGGTGCTTATCTGGGGCTTCCATCTTGGAGTTGCCGGTGCGGCGATTGCCACGCTCGGTTCCCGCGTTATCTCGGCAGTGGTGGTGTTTGCCTTTTTGCACAATCCCAGCCAGGAAATTGCGGTGCGTGACTATCTGCATATCCGTCCGGACGGACGCCGGATTATGCGGATTCTCTCATTGGGAATCCCAAACGGTATCGAAAATGCGATGTTCCAGTTTGGAAAGCTTGCGATTCAGTCAACCGTCTCGACCCTCGGGACGATCGCGATCGCAGCCCAGGCGATGACGAATATTCTGGAAAACTTAAACGGCATCGCGGCGATCGGTATCGGAATCGGCATGATGACGGTGGTCGGACAGTGTCTCGGCGCGGGGCGCA
>NZ_FR895102.1:3443-4753 GCF_000434655.1 Clostridium sp. CAG:43
GACAGTGTCTCGGCGCGGGGCGCAAGGATGAGGCGATCTATTATATCAAAAAATTGACGGCAGTGGCGGAGATCGTCATCGTCGCAAGCTGTGCGCTCGTATTTCTGGCGACGAAACCGGTCACGATTCTGGGCGGCATGGAGCCGGAGAGTGCGAAGATGTGTCTCTACATGGTCGGATGGATCACGGTGGTAAAGCCGATTGTCTGGACGCTCGCATTTATTCCGGCATATGGAATGCGGGCTGCCGGGGATGTGAGGTTTTCGATGATTCTCTCTTGCATCAGTATGTGGGCGTTCCGGGTGACGCTGTGCATTTATCTCTGCCGCGTCCATGGCTTCGGACCGATCGCGGTGTGGATCGGCATGTTTACAGACTGGACGATCCGGGGCATCGTATTCACATTCCGCTTTATGGGACGGAGATGGCTCGCGCATAAAGTTGTGTAAAAAACAGAGGGAGCAAAATGAAAATGGAGTTACAAATACTGGATTGGATTCAGCAGATGCGGACGCCGGTGGGCGATGTCTGGATGGTGTTTATTTCGCGGCTTGGAAATGCAGGAATGATTTGGATTCTGTTTACATGCCTGCTGCTTATGATTCCGCGGACGAGAAGGTGGGGAGCTGCGCTGGCGGCAGCGCTCTGTCTGGATGCGATCATCTGTAATATCTTACTAAAGCCTATGGTTTGCCGGATCCGTCCGTGCGATGTGAATCAGACAGTTCAGCTGCTTATTGCCCGCCCGGCGGACTATTCCTTCCCGTCGGGACATACGGCGGCTTCGTTTGCTGCGGTCGCGGCTCTGTACTTTGCCGGGGCGAAAAAATGGTGGAAAATCACGCTGCCTCTGGCGATCCTGATGGCGTTTTCAAGAATGTATTTATATGTGCATTACCCGACCGATGTTTTGGGCGGCATGATTGTGGGATGCGCGGCGGGGTATTTTGGAAACCGGCTGGCGGCGCAGCTGATACGGTCCTGGAAACAGAAGATGAAAAAACCAGAGGACAGAAAAAATAGATAATTTTATGTAAGAGATGTCAGAAGTTACTGGGCACGTATGCGTGTACAGTAATGCCAGAACACCTGTAATTGCCCCGTTTTTCTCTTGATATCCTTTATTTCCGATGGTATAATCTATAATCGAAATAATTTCTTTTATGATAGAAAAGGGATGATTATGATGGGGTTAGACCAGAATCAGTAATTTTATTCATTGTTAAAAGGTACGGCGTGATCTATCGACTCCAAAGCTTAGGATGATAGGAACTGCGTTTTTTGATGATGAGGTACCTGGAACGAGACCA
>NZ_FR895102.1:4814-6576 GCF_000434655.1 Clostridium sp. CAG:43
ATTACAAGAAATATAAGAGAGTTCCGGTGGTAGATTACCCGGAGCGTGAGTGGCCGAATAAAGAGATTGAGAAAGCGCCGATCTGGTGCAGCGTTGACCTGCGCGACGGCAACCAGGCACTGGTTGAGCCGATGGTCGTAGAGGAGAAGATCGAGATGTTCAACCTCCTGGTAAAACTTGGATTTAAAGAGATCGAGATTGGCTTCCCGGCAGCTTCCCAGATCGAGTACGATTTCCTGCGCCAGTTAGTAGAACGCAAGCTTATCCCGGACGACGTAGTTGTACAGGTTCTGACCCAGTGCCGCGAGCACCTGATCAAGAGAACCTTCGATGCCATCCAGGGTATTCCGAAGGCGATCGTACATATTTACAATTCGACTTCTACCTTACAGCGTGAGGTTGTATTCCATGCAGAGCGCGAGGAAGTAAAGCAGATCGCGATCGATGGTACCCGCATGGTAAAGAAATATATGAAAGATTACGACGGAAAAGTAATCCTTGAGTACTCTCCGGAGAGCTTTACCGGAACCGAGCTTGATTTTGCACTGGATATCTGCACCGCTGTACAGGAAGAGTGGGGCGCAACCCCGGACAATAAGATCATCATCAACCTTCCGGCAACGGTTGAGATGACGACTCCGAACGTATACGCAGACCAGATCGAGTGGATGAACAAGCATTTTAAGAACCGTGACAGCATTATTTTAAGTATCCATCCGCACAATGACCGTGGTACCGGCATTGCAGCGACCGAGCTGGCTCTCTTGGCAGGTGCAGACCGTGTCGAGGGTACACTGCTTGGAAACGGCGAGCGTACTGGTAATATCGACATATTAAATATCGCTTACAATATGTTCTCGCAGGGTATCAACCCGGAGTTGAATCTGGAAAATGTAAAGGAGATCACCGAGGTTTGCGAGCGCTGCACAAAGATGACCGTTGATCCGAGACATCCGTATGCAGGCAAGCTGGTATTTACCGCATTTTCCGGTTCCCATCAGGATGCGATCAGCAAGGGTATGCAGGCGCTTCAGAAGAGAACCGATGGCATCTGGGAGGTTCCGTACCTGCCGATCGATCCGAGCGATATCGGACGCGAGTACGAGCCGGTTGTCCGCATCAACAGCCAGTCCGGCAAGGGCGGCGTAGCCTTTGTTATGGATTCCTTCTACGGATTCCGTCTTCCGAAGGGAATGCACAAAGAGTTTGCTGACATTATCCAGAAGATTGCAGAAAAGCAGGGCGAGGTAGCTCCGGAGCAGATCATGGACGAGTTCCGTGCAAACTATCTGGACAGAAAAGAGCCGATGCACTTCAAAAAATGCCAGATCACAGACAAGGAGTACGAGGGAGGCGCATTCGCAACCGTTGCAATTCTTACCTTTACCGATCATGACACCGAGCGTACCGTTGAGGGCGTAGGTAACGGACCGATCGATGCGGTACAGAGAGCGATCGAGGAGGCACTTGGCATTGAGATCCGTGTTCTGGACTACAACGAGCATGCACTTCGTTCCGGTTCCGGCGCACAGGCAGCTTCCTACATCCACCTGATGGATGTAAAGAGCGGCCGGGCAACCTACGGTGTCGGCATCAGCTCCAACATTACGAGAGCATCGATCCGCGGTATCTTCAGTGCGGTAAACAGATTGTTCTACTAAAAATTAAAATGAATCAATTCAGGGTGACTGCTTGTGTACGTGTGGACAGTCGCTGGTTTGGGCGGTATGCAGAAATGTGTGCCGCTCTTTTTCTGCCTGCC
>NZ_FR895102.1:6707-17333 GCF_000434655.1 Clostridium sp. CAG:43
AATGTGCCAAGGCACATTCTTTTTTAAAACAGGTTTCACCGGATACTCCGCATTCCAATATTGACAAGAACAAAATCCCGGTGTTACGATATAGAAAACTGAAAAACTGCATGAAATGACGATATTCGACTGAAAATTTCATGCTTATGAAAAAGAGAAGGGAAGTCCGTGAAAATGATTCTAAGGGCGAAGTATTTAATTACCGGAGATGGCAGAACCTGCTTGCAGGATCAGGCGGTGTATCTGGATAAAGAGGGAAAAATCGGCTGGATAGGAGACGCAGCGGAAGCGGCAGGGCGCTACCCGGAAGAGATGGTAAAGGATTACGGCGAGGCGACGATCCTGCCGGGACTGTTTGATATGCATGTGCATTTTGGCTACTACTACAGCCAGCCGGATCTGGATAATTATGACGATTATATGGTGGCATACTATGCGCTGGAACAGGCGAAACAGTCGCTGCGGCTCGGCATCACGACGGTGCGCGATCTGTCCTGTCCGCCCAATCTGATGAAGCAGCTGCGTCTGGCAGGGCAGAAGGGGTATGTGACGGTTCCGCGAATCATCCATGCGGACGCAGGTATCTGCATGACCGGTGGACACGGACATCAGGATGGGGTCGAGGAGGCGGACAGCCCGTGGGGCGTGCGCGCCGCTATCCGAAGACAGCTGCGTGCGGGAGCTGACTGGGTCAAGATCCTGACGAGCAACCGTGGCGATATCCCGGAATTTACGCAGGAAGAGCTGGATGCAGCGGTCGATGAGGCGCACCGCCAGGGGGTGAAGATCGCGGTTCATTCGGGTACGCAGCCGTCGATTCAGATGTGTATTGACGCGGGATTTGACACGATCGAGCACGGAACCTTTTTAACAGAGGCGCAGGCGCGCCAGATGGCGAAAAAAGGAATCGCGTGGACGCCGACGATCACGGCGTACACGTATTTGTATGAGCAGACGAAGCAGATGATCGAGGCGGGTGTGGACATGGACAACCCGATCGCCGCCAGAGCCGTTCACGATCAGGCATTTTTCAAACCGGCGTTTGAGGCATACCGGGATAATTTTAAAAAGCTCTATGACACAGGGGTTACGGTGCTGGCAGGCAGCGATATGGTGCTTTACAAGGCACCGCCGCTTCCGATTCATCAGGAACTCGGCTATATGGTAGACTATGGAATCACGCCGATGGAGGCGATCTGCACGGCAACCTACAACGCGGCAAGCGTGCTTGGTATTGAGAACGAGACAGGCAGCCTGAAAGAAGGATTGGCTGGCGATTTGCTGATTGTAAAGGGGGATGTCTCAAAGAATATTCGTGCGCTGGATGATGTGCAGGAAGTGTATCTGGCAGGAGAAATAGTGTATACGGTGTAAAAGATATGAAAAAGCTGTCTTTTTCAGAAATGCAGGAGTTTTTGTTTCCTGAGATGGGAAAAACCAAAAAGAAAATAAAAACATCTTGAAATTCTAAAAGAGACAGCTTTTATTATGTTTCTATACCGCGCAGACTATTTAAAATACGACTTCATTCCCATGAACAAACGGATTCGGCGTGTGTACGGTCAGAATCTTAACGACACGGTTTGTGTTGTTGACCCAGTCATGCGGGGTCTGGGAGTGGATCTGGATGCTGTCGCCCGGATTCAGACAGTATTCGCTGCCGTCCAGATATACGGTCAGGATACCCTCCAGAACGTAGATAAATTCTTCACCGTCGTGCTGATTCATCTCAAGCTGGTTTTCAGAGCTTGTGGTGGCAGACGGCATCAGGTGGAAAATACGCGGAAGACAGGCAAATCCCTGTGCATTTCCATTGACCAGGTACTGTACGATCTGGGGGTTGATCTGGGAACAGTGCATGGCAAAACTCCGGCTGACCGGGGATTTCTCCTGATCGGCGGAGGAGTCAAAGAACGAAGACAGACTGACTCCGAGAATCGTAGCAAGCTTTGCCAGAGAGTCGATTGCGATCGAAGAGAGACCGCGCTCCAACTGGGAAAGAAAACCGATGGACAGACCGGACTCTTCGCTGAGCTGTTTTAGTGTGTATTTTTTTGCGGTACGGAAGGCTTTCACCTTGGCACCGATGGTAACATTATGATCCATAGATATATCCCCCTTGCGGTATCATTCTTTAATATAATATATCCACTATACAGGATTTTCAGTGGAACGTCAACCAAAGGGGGAGTTTTGGCGGGCAAATTTAATTCAAAATGGAACGATTTTTTTGGAAAAGGCTGAAATGGGCGGCAGATTTGGAGAAGTGAATCAGTGAGAGGATAGAAGGGACAGGAGAATGGGATAGAGAAAACGGGTGGACAGAAAATAAAAAACAGGGGGAGAAACAGAATGAAGGAAATAGTACGCGCTTCGATCGAGGATTGTTCCCAGATCGAGCGCTTCCGTTTGGTGACCCGTTTGGGAAATGCGATTCTTTCCAACGGCGGGGAGGTATTCCGGGCGGAGCAGGCGATGGAGTATGCGGCGCGGGCGCTGCGTCTTGAAGCATTTAATGCGTATGTGATTGCGAATGGAATTTTTTCAAATGTGGTGATTGACGGGCGGTTTTATTCCAGCCGTATCTGTTATGTGCCGCTGGCACCTACGATTCTATGCCGGGTGGATGCCTTAAATGATCTGTCGAGAAAGATTGCGGCGGGTAAATGCGGTCCTTATGAGATGCGGATGCGCCTTGAGCAGATTGAACACATGAAAGTGCTCGAAAATCGGGGAAAGGTTCTGGCGGCAGGAATTGGAAGCGCTGGATTTTGTTACCTGTTCCAGGGCAGCCTGCGCGATACGGCGGCGGCATTTGTGGCGGGAGTGCTGCTGTATTTGTTCCTTTTATACGCAGCTCCGCGCTTTTCTTCGTCCCGGATGATGCAGACGATCATGACGAGCAGCGTGCTTGCATTGTGCTGTTGTTTGCTGTGCTGGATCGGGCTGGGAGAAAGCCTGGATCATGTCATGATCGGAGCTGTGTTCACGCTGGCGCCGGGTGTGCCGCTGACCAATTCGATCCGGAATTTTTTGGAAAATGATTATTTATCCGGTCTGATCCGTTTTGTAGACGCCTTTTTGACGGCGGGCTGTATTGCGATCGGAGTTGGTGTGGCACTGCGGTTCTGGATGTTTGCGATGGGAGGTATGCTCTGATGGAAATGGCAGGGGAAATTCTGGGGCAGCTTCTGGCGGCCTGTGTCGGAACTGCCGCCTTTTCGGCGCTGTTTGGAGTTCCGAAGAAGTATTGGCTGGACTGTGGTATCTGCGGGGCAGTCGGCTGGGGCGTGTATCTGGCGGTCATGGCAGCTTATCAGACGCCGATCATCGGGACCTTCGCGGCGAGCGCGGTTTTGACGATGCTGTCGCGCTGTCTGGCGATACAGCGGAAAGCGCCGACGATCCTCTTTCTGGTATGCGGCATCTTCCCGCTTGTGCCTGGAGCGGCGATCTACTATACCGCCTACAACTTCTTCATGGGGCAGGAAGCGCTGGCGCTCCAGTATGGCATGGATACAATCAAGATGGCGATCGCAATCGGGCTGGGGATCGGAGCGGCATATTCGCTTCCGGGACATCTGTTTGGATGGAAGCGGGAGATAGAGGTGTGGGAACCTGGGAAAGAAGGTAAAAAGTAGCCGCGGTTTACTTTTCCTTTAAAATATAGTAGAATACCCTCGTACTATTAAGGAAAATATGATCGGCTGCGGCAGGAGTGGGGTATTCTGCGGGCTTGGTGGAGGGGACAGACATCGATATGGACAGTAAATTTTATGAGCCAGAAGTTCTGAAACAGCTGCAGGGAGAGATTTTGTCGATTCTGGATGATTTTATCCGGATCTGTGAAGACTATCATCTGGAATATTTCGGGATAGCCGGAACGGGAATCGGTGCGCTGCGGCACAAGGGATTTATTCCCTGGGACGATGATATCGATATTGCGATGCCGCGGCGAGATTTTGAGCACCTGCTCCGGATCGTGGAAAAGAAGATGAGCGACCGGTATCTGGTTCTCAATGCGGAGCGATATCCCAATTATCCGCTGATGACAACCCGTCTGGTGAAGAAGGGGACGGTGTTTGTCGAGGAGGTTATGAAGGATGTGGACTGTCCGTTCGGTATCTTTCTGGATCTGTATGTGCTTGACAATGTGGCGGACAACCCGGTTCTATATCAGATTCAGTCGTGGACGGCATGGTTCTGGAGTAAGCTGATGATTCTGCGGGCGATTCCGCGCCCGACGCTGCAGCAGCGGGGCATCAAGGCGAAGCTTATCTGGGCGGTCTGCGGGATGGTCTACAAGGCGATGAAGCTGCTCCATATCTCGCCTCAGTGGCTGCGGATGCGCTGTGAGCGGGTCTGCCGCAAATACAATAAATACCGGACACGCCGGATGGCATTTCTGCCGGACACAAGCCCATACTGGAATGTCGTGGATCGGACACGCTGTTATCCGCTCCGGAAGCTGGAATTCGAGGGCAGACGCATGAATTTTCCGGGAAATATCGAGGAAATGCTGACAAATATGTACGGCGATTTCATGCAGCTTCCGCCGGTTGAGAAGCGCAAAACACACACACCGAGCCGGCTGGAATTTTCAAAGGAAGAGATACTGTAGTGATAAAATATTTAGCGAACGCCCTGATTGGTGGAGACGGGCAGATTGAAAAACGAAATATGAGCTGGAATATGATAGGGAGCTTTCTCTATGCGCTGGCGTCCATGGTGCTGACGATCGCGGTCATCCAGATTGTCGGCGAGGATGAGGGCGGTATCTTCTCCTTTGCGTATTCTACATTTGGTCAGCATATGTTTATGGTGGCCTATTTTGGCATCCGCCCGTTCCAGATCACGGATACGAGGCGGCGGTTTACGTTTGGCGAATATCTGCGGCTGCGCCTGATGACCTGTGGTGCGGCGCTGGTGGCCGGGCTTTTTTATGTGACGGTGATCAACCGGGACTATGCCTTTGTCAAGGCGGCGACGGTATTTTTGATGGTAGCGTACAAGGTGATCGACGGTTTCGCGGACGCTTATGAGGCAGAATTTCAGCGTGACGGACGCCTGTATCTGACGGGCAAATCAAACGCATTCCGGACGGTTTTATCAGTCGGTGTCTTTTTGGGCTGTTTGAATGCAACCCATAACCTGGTCGGCTCCTGCCTGGCGGCAGTACTGGCGCAGCTGGCGGGCGTGTGTCTGTTTGATTTTTCGGTAATTGGTCATCTGCCGCAGGTGGACTGGGAGGTCCGCTCCGGACGTGTCGGGCTGTTGTTTAAAGAAAATGTAGTTCTGTTTTTATCGGTTATTCTGGATTTTTATATTTTTTCTGCCGCGAAATATGCGATCGAGGGCAATATGGCGGACAAGTATCAGGCGGTATTCGGTGCGATCTTCATGCCGACCAGCGTCATCAATCTGGTGGCAGGCTTCGTCATCCGCCCGTATATCACGAAACTCTCGGATCAGTGGGAGCGGAATGCGCTCCCGGAATTTGCCGGGACGATAGGCCGGCTGGCGGCAATCATCGCGGCGCTTACGGTGCTGGCAGTCGGGGGTGCCTGGATTCTCGGAATTCCGGTTCTCTCAATATTATATCCGAAAATTGCGTACATGCTGCGGGAATGCCGTCTGGCGCTGGTGTTTATCATTCTAGGCGGCGCGTTCAATGCGTATGTGAATCTGTTTTATTATGCACTCATCATTATGCAGGAGCAGAAACGTATTTTTCTGGGTTATGTCGGTGTGACGGCAGCGGCGCTCCTTATTTCTTCGCCCTGCGTACGCGCGGCAGGACTGCTGGGCGGATCGCTTTCGTATCTGCTTTTGATGGCGGCACTGACTGCCTGCTTTGGACTGACGTCGCTTGTGATGTACCGGAGACGGGCACGTGGGATATAGAACTTGTTTGATAGATTTGGAGGAGACGTATGATTAATTTTGCGGTAGGACCGGTTCAGATGGACGAGGAAATCCGGGCGATCGGGGCGGAAGAAGTACCATATTTCCGCACACCGGAATTTTCTGCAATTATGAAGGAAAATGAGCGCCTGATGAAGCAGTTCACGGGGGCGCCTGAGGATGCGCGGGCGGTTTTTCTGACAGGTTCGGGCACGGCGGCGATGGAAGCGGCAGTCATGAATCTTTTTACAGAGCGCGACCGCGTGCTGGTCGTAAACGGCGGCAGTTTTGGCGCGCGGTTTGCGAAAATTTGTGAGATCCATGAAGTCCCTCATGAGGAGATCCAGCTGGAGAGCGGACGGGCGCTTCGGGCAGAAGACCTGGCACCGTATGAGGGAAAAGGATTTACCGGATTTTTAGTCAATGTCCATGAGACTTCCACGGGCGTTCTCTATAATATGGAGCTGATTTCTGACTTTTGCAGACGAAACCAGCTGATTCTGGCGGTTGACGCGGTCAGCTCGTTTCTTGCCGATCCATTTTGGATGGGAAAATGGGGCGTTGATCTGGTTCTGACCGGCTCGCAGAAAGCGCTGGCACTTCCGCCGGGACTCTCGATTCTGGTGCTGGGGGCGCGTGCGATCGCGAGAGTGCAGGAGACGGCGGTCCGCTCGATGTATTTTGATCTGCGCGACTATCTGAAAAATGGCGAGCGGGGGCAGACGCCGTTTACACCAGCGGTCGGAGTGCTTTTACAGCTTCATAAACGGCTGACGATGATCGAGGAAAAAGGGCTTGCGGCAGAACAGGCGCGGATCCGCTGTCAGGCGGAGGATTTCCGAAGCAAAATAAAAGATCTTCCGTTTGAGATCGTTTCCAATTCTCTCTCGGCGGCATTGACGCCGCTTCACCCGACGGGCGTGGACAAAGAGGGGAAAGCGGTCTCAGCGCATCGGATTTTTGAGATTTTGAAGGATGAATACGGCATCTGGATCTGCCCGAACGGCGGCGCGCTTGCCGACACGGTGTTCCGTGTCGGTCATATCGGCGCATTGACGCCGGAAGACAATGACAGCCTGATTGCGGCGTGGAAAGATATGCAAAGGAGGGGACTTCTGTGAAAGTATTGATTCTGGCAGCGGGACGGGGAACCCGGATCTCGCGTTATCTGTCGGGAAAACCAAAATGTACGGTGGATATCGGCGGCGGACAGTGCCTGATCGAGTACACGATTGACCTGCTTCATTCCCGCGGCATCCAGGATATCGGCATCGTGCTGGGCTATGAGGCGCAGGTGATCCGCGAGGTCTTGGCAGACAAGGGAGTTTCCTTTTTCTACAACCCGTTTTACGATGTGACAAACAGCATCGCGTCTGCATGGTTTGCGAAGGAGTTCCTGACAGGGGACGATCTGCTGATCATGAACGGTGACGTATACCTGGAGGAAAAATTGCTTGACCGGATCCTCGCGCAGGGCAGGAGCCCGGTGATGTTTGCGGACGAGAGCCGCCGGGAGACAGCGGATTATAAGTTCTTCTATGAAGATGGAATTTTGAAAAAATATGGAAAAGAGCTGACCGGGGATGATGTGACGGGCGAGTACATCGGAATCGGACGGTTTTCAGCGGCATTTATGCCGGAATTTATCTGCCGGATGGAGGAGATGATCGACCGCCAGGAGCACGGCGTCTGGTGGGAAAATGTTGTTTACAGCATGACCGGGCAGCAGCCGGTCTATGTCGAGGACGTCAGCGGGCATTTCTGGGCGGAGGTTGATTATATTGAGGATTATGAGCGCATCCTGGAACACAGGGGCGTGGAGAAGATAGTGCGCTAGAGCGCTTGATTTGAAAGACAAAACACGGTTCACGGGTAGGCACTTTTGGAACCGAAAGTGCCGTAAGAAAACGTGGTGGCAGCAGGAATTTACCGAATTTAAACGGGAAAAATAAGGGAGAAGTACAGATGCAGTTTAACAGGCATTTTATCAATCGAATAGAGAAAAAAGATGTGCTGCGGCTGCTTCTGGCGCTTGTGGCAGTCTTTGTGATCGGTGTTCTGGGCGAGTTTGTCTGCAATTTCCCGGCGCTCCGGGCAAATGGATGGACGCGGCAGGCGACGCGGACGATCGCTCTGGACGAGGTGCAGGTGAGCGGATTTGAGCGGGTAGAGACAGAAAAAACAGAGGTGCTGCAGCTTTCGGATGCAAGCGGTTATCTTCACATTCCACTGGACGGCAGCTATGTCAGCCAGTTTCTCTACCACTATGATTACGATGGTCTCTTAAATGCCACTGTCCGCCTCGGTTACCGCAACATCTACGACGAGCAGCGGGAGCACGACGCAAAGATGGTCATGGACCGCAACTGCCGGGTGCTGAAATTTTCTTCGGTTCCGGTGAATGGGAAGCTGGACTACGTGGATCTTCTGATCACGCGGGAGGATCTAGACGAAGAAGGGCTTTCCTACATGAATTTTGGCGGGATGCCGCTTGCACTGACCGGGTTTGCGACGGTGGCGCGGGCAGGTATCAACTGGTACCGGCTGGGACTTTTCTGGTGTGCGGCGGCGGTTTTGATCGCACTTCTCTGTTTCCGGGATTTCGTGGCAAAGCGCATCGAGGTTGGATTTCTGCTGATCTCCCTGACGTTTGGAACAATATTTTCACTGTCGCTCCCGGCAAATAAGGTGAGCTGGGATGAGGAAGTGCATTTCGCGCAGGCGTTCTGGATGGCAAATTACCGGACGCCGGTGCAGGCGGATCCGGCGCTTTTACAGGAGTTTACNCTTTTACAGGAGTTTACGGCGGGCGTAGATACCTGGCCGTACAATCAGCCGGAAAACCAGGACGAGCAGGCGGCGCTCACTTCGTATCTGAATCAGAATGCGGGTTACCGGCACGGTGAACATCTCTGGAGTACGGATCTCAACAAAACGACGATGACCGGATATGTGGGCTCGGCGCTGGTGCTGAAAGCGGGCGGGCTGCTTCATATCCCATTTGGAATCTTGTATAAGCTGGGGCGGCTGGGAAATCTCTATGTCTATGCGGCAGTTTTGTATTTTGCCATCAAAAAAACACCGGTCGGCAAGGCAATCCTGGCATTTCTGGCGCTGATGCCTGAGCCGATGATGCTGGCGGGGGCATATTCCTATGACCCGACCGTCACAGCGTTTTTGTGGCTGTCTTTTGCGGGCATTCTGGAAGCGGCGCTTGGCGGGCGGAAAATGGACTGGAGAGCGTATGCGCTCATCGTGCTTACCTTTGTCTGGGGCTGCCGCGTCAAGGCGGTATATGCGCCGCTCATTCTGCTGGGACTGATGATTCCGGCAGAAAAGTTCCGTTCTAAACGGGAAATGTACCTGATGAAGGGCGGATTTATCGTGATCTGCGGTCTGATGATGCTATCCTTCATCCTGCCGGTTCTGATCGCGCCGCGCGATATCGGGGATACGAGAGGCGACAGCACCAGCGAGAAAGGGCAGATGGCATACATTCTGGGACAGCCGCTTGCCTATGCATGGGTGCTGATGTGCAACCTGTTCCGGACGCTTCCGTCCTATGTGCTGGGCGAAAATTCCCTGGGGCTTCTGGGACACACGGGAACGATGTCATTTCCGTGGGCGCTGTATGCTGGTTCGGCGGCCGTTATCCTCACAGCCGGGCAGTCATCCTGTGGAAAACGTCTATCAAAAAAACAGAAGCTGTGGATATTTATACTCTGCGTGGGAACGGCGGTGCTGGTCTGGACTTCGATGTACATCGCATTTACCAGACCGGGCAATACCTATATCGACGGCGTACAGGGGCGCTATTACCTGCCATTTCTGCCGCTTGTCTGGCTGGCATTAAACCCGGAGCGGGTGATGGTGCGGATGGAGAATAAAAACTATCATGCGCTGGTGTTAGGGGCGGCGGCGCTGATTCTGGCGGCAACGGTTTATCTGGATATCTGGATGAAGTTCTGCCGGTAAGCATAAGCAAGCTAGAAGAAGGCAAAGGTTACTGTATACGGGTAGGCACTTTTGGAACCGAAAGTGCCGTAAGAAAACGTGGTGGTAGCAGGAATTTGCCGTATTTAAATGCGAAGCCACGGCAAATTCCGTTACTGGGCACGTATGCGTGAACAGTAACAGGAAAAGATGTTTGAAACGTTAAAATCGATCATAAGTCTGGTAAAAATAAATTCAAGCAGGTACCGCTCTTGAAAAACGAGAAGGCAGAAGTGCGGCATGAAAGAGCGAGAGAGAAAGGGAAACGAGATGCAGCAGGAAATCATTCATACATTTGCGGTCTGTGCATACAAGGATTCGCCGTATCTGGAAGAATGTCTGCGTTCGGTGACGAGCCAGACGGTTAAATCGGAGGTGATCTGCTGTACCTCGACGCCGAGCAGCTATATCCGGGAGCTGACAGCGCGGTATCAGGTGCCGCTCTATGTGCGGGACGGGGCGAGCAATATCCGTGAGGACTGGATGTTTGCCTATGGAAAAGCGCAGGGGCGTTTTGTCACGATCGCGCATCAGGACGACCGATACCGCAGCGATTATGCAGAAAAGCTTTTAAAAGCATGGAAGAAATATCCGGATCTGCTGCTGTTTGCGAGCGATTATCTCACGATCCGCATGACGGAGAAAGAGGGGAAAATGAAAGCCATTCCGGAGCCATTTAACATGGTCTGGCTGGTAAAAAAGATACTGCGCCTGCCGCTGCGTTTCCAT
>NZ_FR895102.1:17384-25176 GCF_000434655.1 Clostridium sp. CAG:43
GGAGCAGTGTCTGGTTTGGCAATTCGATCTGCTGTCCGTCCTGCACGTACAATAAAGAACAGATTGGGGACGATATGTTCCATTCGGAGTATGATTTTGCGCTGGACTGGGACAACCTTTACGAGCTGGCGGGCAAAAAAGGGCGTTTTATCTGTTCGGAAAAACCGCTGATTGCCTACCGCGTCCATGCGGCGGCGACGACGAAAGCCTGCATCGAGGACAACCGGCGCCCGGTGGATGAGATGGCGATGTTCCGGAAAATGTGGCCGGACTGGATGGTAAAGATTCTGATGCATTTTTACAGAAAAGCCTATAAGGAGTACGAAAAATGAGAAAAGCCGATGTGATTATACCTACGTTCAAACCGGGGGATAAGCTGGAAAAACTTCTGCGGCGGCTGTTGGAACAGAGTGTGCCGGTGGACCGTGTGATCATCATGAATACGGAAGAAAAGTACTGGGATGCTGAGCGGTTTGAGTCCTTATTTGAGGGGGAAGATACGAAGCTGACCGTGTGCCATATCCGCCAGTCGGAATTTGACCATGGAAGGACGCGCCATGAGGGAATTTTGAAATCAGATGCGGATGTCTGCATCTGCATGACGCACGACTGCGTGCCGTATGACCGGAATCTGGTGAAAGAGCTTCTGGAGGCGCTGGATGCTTCGGAACGTGTGGCGGCAGCATATGCGAGACAGCTTCCGGCGGCGGACTGCGGTGTGATTGAACGGTATACGAGGGACTTTAATTATCCGGCGGTGAGCCGTCTGAAAGGGAAAGAGGACGAGGACGAGCTGGGAATCAAGACGTATTTCTGTTCCAATGTCTGCGCGGCATACCGGCGGGATATTTACCTGAAGCTTGGCGGATTTACGAAGAAAACCATTTTCAACGAGGATATGATTTTTGCCGGACACGCGGTGGAAGCCGGGTATCAGATTGCCTACGCGGCGGACGCGCAGGTCATCCATTCCCACAATTATACGGCGATGCAGCAGCTGCACCGGAATTTCGACCTCGGCGTATCGCAGGCGGATCACCCCGAGGTGTTTGGGCGCCTTCATTCGGAGGGCGAGGGAATCCGTCTGGTGAAGAAAACAGCGAAATGGCTGGTGGAAAATGGTTATGTGCTTCTTCTGCCGCAGCTTGTGATGGCGAGCGGAAGCAAATATGCCGGGTACTGGCTGGGAAAGCATTATAAAAAGCTGCCGGAGGGGCTGATTCGAAGCCTGACGATGAATCCGGCATACTGGGAAGGAGAAGCGGGCGATGGAAGATAAGGCGTTATTGTCCACAGAAGTAGCTTCTGGGGCGGAAAAAGCCGAACTTTTGATAGTCATACCGGCGTACAACGAAGCCGAAAATATAGAGCGGGTTGTGAACCATCTGACAGCCAATTTTCCGCAGTATGATTATGTGGTCGTCAATGACGGATCGCGCGATGAGACGGCGGCGATCTGCCAGAGAAATGGATATAATCTGTTGAACCTTCCGGTCAATCTGGGACTGGCGGGGGCATTTCAGGCGGGACTTAAATATGCCGACAAGTACGGATATCAATATGCGGTCCAGCTCGATGGAGACGGACAGCACCGTCCGGAGTATCTGGAATCCATGATCAAGAAAATGGAAGAAGGTTACGATATCGTCATCGGTTCCCGGTTTGTCGGGGAGAAAAAGCCATTTACGATGCGGATGCTTGGAAGTAATCTGATCGAGATGGCGATCCGCTTCACAACTGGTGTCAATATCAAGGATCCGACCTCGGGAATGCGGATGTTCAGCAAGCGCATGATCCGCGAATTTGCATCGGGGCTTAACTACGGTCCGGAGCCGGACACCGTTTCCTACCTGATCCGCCAGGGCGCGCGGGTGGCGGAGGTGCCGGTCATCATGGATGAACGGATTCTGGGAGTCAGTTACCTGACACCGGTCAATGCGATGCGGTATATGCTTAAAATGCTGATTTCGATTCTGTTAATCCAGAATTTCAGAAAGAGGAGGTAGCGCCATGACGCCAACACTCAGAGTTGTCCTGATCGTCGTGTCGATCCTGACAACCTTTATGATTATGCGGAAGATCCGGCAGTCAAAACTCCAGATCGAGGATTCGATTTTCTGGCTGGGATTCTCGTCCATTCTCATTGTGTTCAGTATCTTTCCGGGGCTGCCGGATCTTTTGGCGGAGCTGGCGGGAACGTACACGACTGCCAATTTTATCTATCTGGCGGTTATTTTCCTCCTGATTGTGAAAATGTTCCATATGTCGATCAAACAGTCGCAGCTGGAGACGAAGATCAAGGATCTGGCGCAGAAGATTGCGCTGGATGAAAATGAGCGGGGAAAAGAGGCACAAACATCTGTAAAAAAGGTTGTCAGCCAGAAAAACGAATGATATAGTTAAGGATGGCACAGCCGAAAAGGATGATGCCAGTTACGTATTGAAAAATGAATTGAAATACCTGCATAAGAAGGAGATAGAAAAATGGGAAAGATTAAAGTAACACCATGTGACATCAAGGGACTTTATGTAATTGAACCGACTGTTTTCAAGGACGAGCGCGGTTATTTTATGGAGACATACAATCAGAACGATTTCCATGAGGCGGGACTCGACATGGTATTTGTACAGGACAACCAGTCCATGTCAGTCAAGGGCGTTCTGCGTGGACTTCATTACCAGAAACAGTATCCGCAGGGCAAGCTGGTGCGTGCAGTGCGCGGTACCGTATTTGATGTGGCGGTAGACCTTCGTACTGGTTCTGAGACCTATGGAAAATGGTTTGGCGTGGTTCTTTCCGCGGAGAACAAGAAGCAGTTCTACATTCCGGAAGGATTTGCACACGGCTTCCTGGTACTGTCCGATGAGGCAGAATTTGCATACAAATGTACCGATTTTTATCATCCTGGCGATGAGGGCGGTATGGCATGGAACGATCCGGAGATTGGCGTTGAGTGGCCGATCGAGGAAGGCATGGAGTTGATTATTTCGGAGAAAGACCAGAAATGGGGCGGCTTCCGGGATGCATTCAAATTTTAAGAATGGAGTTAGGATAGAATGCGGGAACTGATTTCCCTGTTTCGGGAACTGATAGGAAAAAGAAAATTGGTCACCGAGCTTGCCAAGGCGGATTTCCGCAAGCGCTTTGTCGGCTCGTACTTTGGAATTGTCTGGATGTTTATCCAGCCGATGGTTACGATCGCGATCTATGCGTTCATCTTCGGTGAACATGGCATGAAAAATGCGCCGCCGGTTCCGGGGGCGACCTATGTCATCTGGCTGACGCCGGGTATCATCCCGTGGTTTTATTTCAGCGAGATTTTAAATACGGGTACAAACTGCCTGCAGGAGTACCATTATCTGGTTAAAAAGGTAGTATTCCAGGTGGAGATGCTTCCGGTTATCAAGCTTATCTCCTGTTTCCTGGTACATGCCTGCTTCCTGATCATTATGGCGGGGCTGTACCTGATTGACGGGCGTATGCCGTCTGCAACCTGGATTCAGGTGTTATACTATTCCTTTGCGGCGTCGATGCTTGGACTGGCGCTTACCTATTTTACCAGTGCCGTGCAGGTATTCTTTAAAGATATGGCGCAGATCGTCGGCATCTGCCTCCAGTTCGGCATGTGGCTGACCCCGATCATGTACGACGAGGCAATCTTCACCAGCCGCGCATCCTGGCTGGAGTGGGTATTCAAGCTTAACCCATTCTACTACATCGCCGCAGGCTACCGCGACAGCATGCTTACGGGAAGCTGGTTCTTCGAGCGGCCGACGATGACGATTTATTTCTGGGTGGTAACATTTATTTTGATGATAATAGGACTGAAGGTATTCAAAAAACTTCGTCCCCATTTCTCAGACGTACTGTAGATGGGAAGGGAGCTGCTGTAGATGGTGTTGACGGCTATTGGATTATCGAGATGCGAACAACGATAATCTGAGAAGCTGCCAGTGCCGCCTCCGGCAGCTCCCTTCTGCGACAACTTATCAATAGGAGTTTACATAAAATGGTTTTCAGCTCAATCATCTTCCTATGGGTTCTTCTCCCCTGTATCCTGCTCCTCTACTACGTGAGCCCCAAACCGTTCAAAAACGGCATCCTGACCGTATTCAGCCTCTTTTTCTATGCCTGGGGCGAACCGCGGTATGTGGTGCTCATGATTTTTTCGGTTCTGCTCAACTACGGTTTCGGGCGTCTGGTGGAGAAATTCGGGAAAAAGAGATGGCTTTTGGCGCTCTGCGTGACGCTCAATCTTCTGATCCTCGGCTATTTTAAATATTACAATTTCCTCGCCGAGGTGCTGAATCCGCTGCTTCGCGGGTTTGATATAGCGCTTCCGGCGATTCAGGTGACGCTGCCGATCGGAATTTCCTTCTATACCTTCCAGGCGCTTTCCTACGTGGTGGATGTGTACCGGGGCGAAAATCAGGCGCAGAAAAATCCGCTCAACATGATGCTTTATATTTCCTTCTTCCCGCAGCTCATAGCGGGACCGATCGTGAAATACCATGACATCGAGGAGCAGATCGAAAACCGGACCGTCACGCTGGAGGGCTTTTCTTACGGCGTGAAACGCTTTATTTTCGGTCTGGGAAAGAAGGTCATCCTGGCAAATACCTTTGCCGAGGTGGTGGACGCGGTCTACGCGTATCAGGCGGCGGATGTGAGCCAGGCGATGCTCTGGCTGACGGCGCTTCTCTATATGCTGCAGATTTATTTCGATTTTTCTGGCTATTCGGACATGGCGATTGGGCTTGGAAAAATGTTTGGCTTTACATTTATTGAAAACTTCCGGCTGCCGTACATAGCGACTTCGATCCAGGATTTCTGGCGGAAATGGCATATTTCCCTCTCCAGCTGGTTTAAAGAGTACGTGTATATTCCGCTCGGCGGAAACAGGAGAGGTACGGCGCGGACGTATGTCAACCTTTGGACGGTCTTTCTGCTGACCGGCATCTGGCACGGAGCGGGCTGGACGTTCATTTTCTGGGGCATTTACCATGGCTTTTTCAACGTGCTGGAGCGCTGTTTTCTGGGAAAATGGCTGAAGCAGGAGAAATTCCGGCCGTTGGCGCATATCTATGCGGTGTTTGTCGTGCTGATCGGTTGGATTTTCTTCCGCGCGGACACGATCGGGCAGGCATTTTCCTTTATCCGGTATATGTTTGTGCCGCACAGCGCAGTCGTTTTGATGGAACGCTACATGAACCGGAAACTCTGGATGTTTCTGGCGGCGGCGCTGCTGGCATGCGGTCCGGTGCAGTGGTTCTGGATGAAATGGAAAGGGCGCGTGCTGGCGCAGGATGGCTCGGTGACGGTCACAAGCTGGATCGGCTACATGGCGATCCTGTGGTTTTCCATTTTGCTGCTCGTCAACAATACATACAATCCATTTATTTATTTCCGTTTTTAAAAGCGGTGTAGAAAGCATGCTTGCCTGTGCAATGAGAACATAAAAATAAAGCATGGGCGGCAGGGCGTGAAAGTACAGAAAGATGGATTCATGCAGGGAGAAGAAAACGAGAGATATGAATCGAGAGACAGGGACAAAAATACTTCTGATTGGTTCCTTTGCGGCGAGCCTGGTGCTGCCGACGCTTGTCTATCCGGCGGTCAGGAGCCATCTGGACCAGCAGAATTATGAAAACAGGGAATTGGCATCCTTTCCGGAACTGTCGGCTGCCAATTTTGACAATATTCCGACGGAATTTGAAGCGTATTACAACGACCATGTTCCGTTTAAAAATCTGTTTGTCAAGGTGAAGACAAAGCTGGATCTGGAGCTTTTAAATGAAAGCTCGATTTCGGATGTGACGGTCGGAAAAGAAAACTGGCTGTTTTACACCGTTTCGGAGGACGGCGAGGATGCGCTGGCGGATTATCAGCGGACAAATCTCTATACGGCGGATGAGAAAACAGCGCTGGCGGACGCGATTACCTCGGTAAACGAGAAAATGAAAGAGCGCGGCATCCGGTTTGTGATGTTTGAGGCACCCAACAAGGAAAGTGTCTATGCGGAATATATGCCGGATTCGGTCCGGGTATACGGAAGTGAGTCGCGTCTGGATGCGGCGCTCCCGGAGCTTGCAGCGCAGGGACTTCCGGTATATGACATGAAGCCGGAGCTTCTGAAAGAGGCGGACACGTATCAGCTTTATTACAAATATGATACGCACTGGAACCAGATCGGCTCTTTTATCGGAAGCCAGCAGATTGCACAGACTTTGCTTGGAACCTCGACACCGCTCAGTGCAGTCTCGATTGAGGCGGCAGGACCGGCGTCCGGAGACCTGGCGCGGATGCTTAACATGGCAGCAGAGTACAGCGACGATACCGAATATGTGATTCAGAATTATCTGCCGGAGGTTACGGCTACGACGGTGGATATGAACGAGGACAACAGCTTTGCAATATTTGAGTCGGATTCGCCGAATGATAAAACACTTCTGGTGGTAGGCGATTCCTTTAGCCAGAACCTTAAATATTTTATGCCTAAGCTGTACCGGAAAACGGTGTTTGCGACCTTTGACACATACACGGAGGCGCTTCTGGATGAATACCAGCCGGATGATTTTGTCTATCTGACGGTCGAGCGCAACCAGGAGCTGTTTGAGGATGTGGAGACGGTTGTCTGGCGGGATGAGGTGCCGGAGAAGGACGGGTAAGGTGCCGGATGTCCGGGCAGAATGGGGATGCAAAGTTTTTTTATGCGGGATGCACAAATCCGCAAATCGCCGCCGGACGTTTTTGTTTATATTTCAAATATGGATGTTTTTGTAACTTTTGTACATAGTCAGGGTGTCAAAATTGGTACTTATTACATATATTAACTTATGTTTATATAATTGCAAATAACTTATAAGTTTATACCACTTCCGGGGATGGTACTTTTTGTTTGACAGTGTTATATTATTGCCATCGAAAGAAACAAGAGATTTTCACAGACGGATATCGTAATAGCATCATAAGAATATTGCAATGGATTTCCGCCTATCATATGAAAAAATATTATTTTATTTGATGGAGGTAATTATCATGATGAAAGCAACAAGAACATCCAATAACGATTTATATCAGGAGAATTTATATCAGGCATATTACAACACACCAGCAGAAAAGCATGTAGTTTCCGAGTCCTTAGAGCAGGAAGCAATGCAGGTACTGGTACATCGTTTAGCTGCACAGTTAGGTTATACCGAGTCTGAGGCAGAAGTAGAAAAAGAGTTTCTGTGCGAAATGTAATGGGTAATCTGCTCGCAAGCTTATAACCATCCGGCAGAACTGGGTGAGTTACCACCAACCTAAAGCATTTACGACAGAACAAGGCTTCTGAAGCCAGAAAAAGAAAACCGTCTGAGAAAGAATGAAAGGTTCTTTTACAGACGGTTTTCTTTTTTTACCGAATCGCGTCTTTTATGGATTTCACGTATTCTGCCACATACGGCACACGGGATATCGCTTTCTTCTTTTACCAGATTTACCATCGCGCCGATATCGGTCGTGATTTCACTCCGGACGCCGGTGACACCTTGATTCATGGAGTGATTCCATGCGCTTTGCGAGATACCTGTATATCTCCGGCAACTAACGTATGCCCTACGTCGCAGAGTACTAGGCTGAAAATATATCCAGCTTTTGGCTGCGCCCTCAGCGGTCCATTTGGCAGCCTGCATCTCGACCCGGTTCTCAGCCTCCCGGACTCTCTGTGCGCGCATATGCTGCTTTGATCTCCGCTTCAATGGTTTTGGTGTGTTCAATTTTTCGTCAATATACTACGCATGATGTAAA
>NZ_FR895102.1:25241-36396 GCF_000434655.1 Clostridium sp. CAG:43
TTTTTTTAAAATTATGCGATTCTTTGGAAGTATGTTCCAGCCTTGCCAGCAGCAAAATAGCGAAGAAAGTGATCATTTCCGATGCCAGGAAAGACAGCCAGACACCGTTCAGCCCAAACAGGCGCGCCAGTGTGACAGCGCAGGGGATGATAGCGACGGTCCCGCGCAGCAGAGAACCGGCGATGGCTGGTTTTGGCTGCGCGACGGCGGAAAAATAGGCAACCAGCAGGATGTTGATGCCAGCAAAGAGAAAGCCCAGGAAATAAAGCCGGAGCCCGCTGTGGGCGTAATGCAGAAGTTCGGCGTTCTGCTCCTGGTTGAAGATCTGGATCAGTGGATCGGTCATGCTCCAGGTCAGCACCAGAATGAGCGCTTCCACGATCAGGCAGGCGATGACGCCCCAGGTCAGGAACTGGCGGCTTTGCGTGTGATCGCCTTTTCCGTAGCTCTCACTGATAAGCGGCTGCGTGCCCTGCGCGAGTCCGTTGAACAGGCACATGGCAACGACGGAGAGATTGGCAGTGACGCCGTAAGCGGCGACACCGACATTTCCGGCGAGCCCCAGAAGCAGGAAATTAAAGACGATCGCGATCACGGCGGAGGATATTTCGCCGACAAAGGCGGATACGCCGAGCTGGCAGCAGGCGATCAGGTGGAGCAGGGATGGAGCGCGGAAATGGAATCCGACCTGATTGTGTTTTCCCAGGTAGTGCGTGCTGCAGATGATCATCGTCACTAGCGGGCAGAATGCTGTCGCCAGCGCCGCGCCGGTCAGTCCCAGACCTGCCGGAAACATGAAGACGTAGTCAAACACGATGTTGAACATACTTCCGGCGATGGAGCCGAGCATCGCGATCGCCGGAGCGCTGTCATTGCGCGCAAACGCCGTGAACGCGTAGTTGGACATAAAAAACGGCGAGGCAGCCAGAATAATGCGGAGATACTGCTTTCCGAGCGCGGTCAGCCCCGCGTCTGCGCCGAGAAGCTGCAAGATTTTATCCGGGATGAAAATGCCTGCCAGCATCAGCGGAATGCTGATGAGAATATCCCAGGTTACGGCGGAGAGAAAATAGAAGCTGGCGCTTTTGCCCCGCGCGCGGTCGATTGCATAACGGGTTGCCGATCCGATCCCGATCATGGCTCCAATCGCATAGATCAGCCCGTAAACCGGTAAAATCAGGTTTAAAACCGCCAGACCATCTGCACCGGAGTAGACCGAGATAAAATAGGTGTCTGCGAGGATGTAGACGGAAATTCCCAGCATGCCCGCCATGCTTTGGAAAATGTATTTAAAAAATTTCTGTAACATAAAAAATCTCCCTTGTATGTATTCTCATAAACGGTAACGACCATTGTACCGAAGAATGAGAATAAATACAAGGGAGAATATGTTTTTTACAGCGTCTTGGCCCGCTCTTTAATATTCTGGTGGAAGTTGATGATGTCATGCTCATACTCCTCATCCATCAGCGGCGAGGTAATCATAAAATCGGCAGTCGCTTTATTGTTGGCGATCGGGATATCGTAAACCTGGGCGATTCGAAGAAGCGCCTTGACATCCGGATCGTGCGGCTGGGCGGTCAGGGGATCGGAGAAGAAGATGATAAAATCAACCTGTCCCTCGACGACTTTTGCACCGATCTGCTGGTCGCCGCCCAGAGGACCGCTGTTATAGCCCTTGACCGGAAGCCCGGTATATTCCGTAATCATGCGGGCGGTTGTGCCGGTTCCGCATAAGAAATGTTTTTTGAGGATCTCTTTGTTCGCCTCGCACCAGTCGATGAGTTCGCGTTTTTTATTGTCGTGTGCGATGAGTGCAATGTTTTTTTGTTTTCGAATTGTCATTGTTAAAAAATCCATAAAATCATCCTCCTTTGCCATGATTCTTGCATAGCATCTGGATATTGTCAAGAAAATACAAAACATTTCACAAAAAAATACGAATGTTTTTCGTGAGTACATAGAAAGAGGTGTGTTTTTCTGCGTACAGGAATTGCAAGAAACATAGAAAACATGCTATACTACGAGAATAGTGGAACAGGAGGAACGAAAAAGATATATGTCTGCTGAAAATACAACAAACACAGGGGCACAAGAGGCGGAGAACGCAGAGAAGTACGCGGTCGAAGTGAAAAATGTGACCAAGATATACAGGCTGTATGATAAACCGATCGACCGGCTGAAAGAATCGCTGAGCGTCAGCCATAAAGAATACCACAAGGATTTCTACGCGTTGAGCGATCTTTCCTTTACGGTTGAAAAAGGTCAGACGGTCGGCATCATCGGTACGAATGGTTCGGGTAAATCGACGATCCTTAAGATCATTACCGGCGTTCTCACGCCGACGACCGGCGAGGTGACGGTGCGCGGCAAAATTTCGGCGCTGCTGGAGCTGGGAGCCGGATTTAACCAGGACTACACCGGTATCGAAAATATCTATATGAACGGTACGATGATGGGATATACCAAAAAAGAGATGGATGCAAAGCTGCCGGAGATTCTCGATTTTGCCGAGATTGGCGATTTCGTCTATCAGCCGGTCAAGACGTACTCGAGCGGTATGTTCGTGCGTCTGGCATTTGCGCTTGCGATCAACGTCGAGCCGGAGATCCTGATCGTTGATGAGGCGCTCTCGGTCGGGGATGTCTTTTTCCAGTCCAAGTGCTACCGCCGCATGGAGGAGATCCGCAAAAACGGCACGACGATCATCATGGTAACCCACGATATGGGAAGTATCATCAAATACTGCGATAAGGTAGTGCTGCTCAATAAGGGAGAATTTATCGCACAGGGTTCGGCGGGCAAGATGGTCGATCTCTACAAAAAGATTCTGGCAGGACAGATGGACGCGCTGCGCGCCGAGCTGGAAGTGATGAACGATTTTTCCGGGGACAAGGTAGTAAAAGCGGAGAAATCAGGAGCCGGAAGTGCGGAGAATGGTGCATCTGGAAATGAGGCTGGAAATAACGATGCCGGAGATGTAAACGGCTCCGGGGCAGTGGATGGCACCGCAGAAAATGGAGTTGGTTCAGCATCGGACGGCACCGGAAATCCGGCTGGTTTGAACGGAGAAACGGAGAAAAAGCCGGGCTTGATGCGCGACAAGCTGACGATCAACGCAAACCGCGAGGAGTACGGCGACGGCAGGGCGCAGATCTTCGATTTGGGACTGGTGGACGCGCGCGGCAATATTACTAACCTGCTCTTAAAAGGCGAAGAGTTTACCATCCGCGAGCGCATCCGTTTCAATGCACCGATTCAGGCACCGATCTTTACTTATACGATCAAGGATAAGAAGGGAACCGATCTGACCGGCACGAACACCCTGTTTGAGGGAACGGATGTCCATCCGGTCAAGGAGGGCGATATTTACGATGTCGCGTTTACGCAGAAGATGACCCTGCAGGGCGGCGAATACCTGCTGTCCATGAGCTGTACCGGATTTGAGGGCGGCGAGCACGTGGTGTACCACCGTCTCTACGATGTGGCCAATATTACCGTTATTTCCAATAAGAATACGGTCGGTGTCTACGACATGGAGCCGGATGTAGCAGTCAGGTTATCGCCAGCCGGGGAGGCGGCGAAGCAGGCGGAGTCGCTTAGTGCGGATGAGGCGGCACAGGAAGATCTGCAGGCATGATAAAAGGAGATTAATGATGAAAAAAATCAATCAGGAGCTGATCGCTCTGTTTGATAAATACGGCAGTGACCGGCGCCGGGCGCTGCGGGAAAATAAGAAGCTTTCCTATCTGTACGCACTGGCAGATCTGCGGGAAAACCTGTTGGACTGGTACCAATTTGACCCGGAACAGCAGGCGCTGCAGATCGGGGCGGACGCGGGCGCGCTGACAGGGCTGCTTGCCAGACGTCTATCATCGGTAACGGTGCTGGATGTTTCCGAAGAAAATCTGGAGGTAGTACGCCGTCGTTTCAAGACAGAGCCGGAGCTGGCGGCGAAGATCCGCTATGTCTGTGCGGATGTGGAGACGTATGCGAGGGAAACGGAAAAGTGCGGCGGGACATATGGATATGTAGTGCTGATCGGGGATTTGACGGCGGCAGATAGGGCTGGACGCGCGGCGCAGATGACAGCCGCAAAACAGCTTCTTTCTGCTCATGGAACCTTGATTGCGGCGGCGTCCAACTGGTTTGGCGTGAAATACATGGCAGGCGCAGAGCGGGAGAAAGGTGCACTTTCCTGGAACGAAATGAAGCAGCTGCTTCCGGGCGGGGAATTTTACTATCCGATGCCGGATTACCGGACGGCGGGAGAGATTTTTTCAGATGCCTATCTGCCGAAAAAAGGCGATCTGACCGGTGTGTTACCGGTCTATGACTGTCCGCAGTATATGCTGATGGATATGGGGGCGGCGCTCGATGCAGCCTGCGAGGACGGACGGTTCCCGGAATTTGCGAATGCATTTCTAGTTTTTTGGCAGAGACAGGCTGCGCCGGAAGCTGAGAATGCTTCACAGGACGTTATCTATGTGAAATACAATCGCACCCGCGAAGACTGCTTCCAGATCCGGACAGAGATCCGTGAAAAGAATGGAACCCGCGAGGTCTGGAAGACGGCGCTCTATCCGGAGGGAAAGGCGCACATCCAGTCCTTCGAAGAAAAATATCAGGTGCTTGACCGTCAGAATCCGTCCCTGAAACTGGCAAAACCGGAGCTTCAGGACGAGGGGATGACAGCGGTTTTTCCGTATTTAGAGGGAAAAACGCGGGCGGAACTTCTGGGAGAAATTCTGACTGCCCAGGGCGCGGATGCGGAGGTTTCCGCGATCCGGGCTGCGATGGATGAGATCTACAACATCCGCCCGGAGGAACGCAAACCATTTGCGGTGACATCGGAATTTATCAAGGTATTTAATGCGCTGGGCGAGCTGGATTCCTATCGGGATAAAGAGACAGAAAATGGCGGCGGATGGGCTTCTTTAGGGGCAGTTCTTGCGGACGAGAGCTACAGCGCCTCCAACATTGACGCCCTTTTTGAAAATATGCTGGTGACGGCGGACGGAACCTATGCGATCGACTATGAGTGGGTCTTCTTATTCCCGGTTCCGGCTGGCTTTGTGAAATACAGGACACTGGTTTATTTCTACCGCCGTTATAAGAGTCTGTTGGGCGGTCAGGCCGAGCGGGAATTTATCGGACAGTTCCCGGAGTATGTGAAAGCGGATGAGAAGCTGCTTTCGCTTTACGAGGCGATGGAACGCGGCTTCCAGGAGTACGTGCACGGGGAAAACCAGCGCACCTACCAGGAAGATTACATGGTAAAGACGAAGACATTAGCCGATCTTTCCCATGTGGACGGAGAACTTGCAAGGGCAAACGAACGTCTGGATGCGCTCCGGGCAGAAAATTCGGAAAAAGATACGGCACTCCGCAAAGTGCAGGAGGTACAGCGCCTGACGAATAACCACGTGGCGAATCTGGACGTTATCATTTCTGATCTGCGCCATGAAAATGCAGAGCTTGGCAAGACGCTGACCTACTTAAATGGTCATGAGGCGGTCATTTTCAAGGTGCGCCGCAAGCTTGGACAGGCATTTAACCGGTGCTATCCAAAGGGCACGGTACGCCGCAAGAAGCTCGGCTACTGGAAACGGACGATTCTCCATCCGGGCAAAATGATGAAAATGTACACGACCGGGGAAGGAAAGAACCTTATCAAAGGTGATTTTGAGATCGGTGAGGAGTATCTGACCTACGGAAAAATCCACCTTCCGAAGGAAGAAAATCCGACGGTTTCCATCGTAATTCCGGTATACAACCAGATTCACTATACTTATCTATGCCTGCAGTCGATTCTGGAGCATACGAAGGACGTGAGCTACGAGGTTATCATCGCGGATGATGTTTCGACCGATGCCACCGAGCATCTGGCGGAGTTTGCCGATAACCTGGTAATCTGCCGTAACCAGACGAACCAGGGCTTCTTGCGCAACTGCAACCAGGCGGCGAAGGCGGCGCGCGGCAAATACGTGATGTTTTTAAACAACGATACCCAGGTAACAGAAGGCTGGCTAAGCTCCCTGGTAAATCTCATTGAATCTGACTCCACCATCGGTATGGTAGGGTCTAAGCTGGTATATCCGGATGGACGTTTACAGGAGGCAGGCGGCATCATCTGGAGCGATGGTTCCGGCTGGAATTACGGCCGCCTCGACGATCCGGACAAGGCAGAATATAACTACGTCAAGGATGTAGACTATATTTCCGGCGCAGCGATCCTTTTATCCACCGCACTCTGGAAGCAGATCGGCGGTTTCGACGAGCGGTTTGCCCCGGCGTACTGCGAAGATTCGGATCTGGCATTTGAGGTGCGGAAAGCGGGCTACCGCGTCGTTTACCAGCCAAAATCCAAGGTCATCCATTTCGAAGGCATTTCCAACGGAACGGATGTCAACGGAACCGGTCTGAAACGGTATCAGGTGGAAAACAGCGAGAAGCTCAAAGAAAAATGGAAAGAAGAGTTTAAGAACCAGTGTGTCAACAACGGCAATCCGAATCCATTCCGCGCACGCGAGCGCAGCATGGGCAAAAAGATCATTGTCGTGATCGATCACTATGTGCCGACCTTTGACAAAGACGCTGGTTCCAAGACAACGTTCCAGTACCTGAAAATGTTCCTGAAAAAGGGATATGTTGTTAAATTTATCGGAGATAATTACCTCCATGAGGAACCGTATACGTCTACGCTGCAGCAGATGGGAATCGAGGTCCTCTACGGACAGGAATACCTGACCGGTATCTGGGACTGGCTGGTGAAAAATGGAAAAGATATCCACGTGGCATATCTGAACCGTCCGCATATCGCGACAAAATATGTGGATTTTATCAAAGAACACACGGATATCAAGATGATTTATTACGGTCACGACCTTCATTTTATGCGTGAGTTCCGCGAGTATGAGCTGACCGGCGATGTGAAGAAGCGTCAGGAATCCGAATATTGGAAATCGATCGAGTTTTCACTCTTCCACAAAGTGGCGGTGTCTTATTATCCGTCCTACGTCGAAGAAGAGGCGATCCACGCCGTTGATGAGACGATTCCGGTCAAGGCGATCACGGCATATGTCTATGAGGAGTTTTTACAGAATCTGAACAAAGACTTCGCCAAACGGGAAGGACTCCTGTTTGTCGGCGGCTTTGCGCATCCGCCGAACGCAGACGCGGTGCTCTGGTTCGCGAAAGATGTATTCCCGAAGATCCGGGAACAGATCAAGGTCAACTTCTACATTGTAGGTTCCAAAGTAACCGTCGAGATCAAAGCGCTGGAACAGCCTGGAAACGGCATCATCGTCAAAGGTTTTGTAAGTGAAGAAGAACTGGCAGACCTGTACCGGAACTGCCGGATTGTAGTGGTACCGCTCCGCTACGGCGCAGGTGTTAAGGGCAAGGTGGTAGAAGCCATCTATAACGGTGCCCCCATCGTCACCACCTCCGTCGGCAGCGAGGGAATCCCGGATGTAGAAAAAGTTCTCCTCGTCAAGGATCAGCCGGACGAATTTGCCGAGACAGTCGTAGAGCTCTACAAAGACGAAAAACGCCTGGAAGACCTGGCAGAGAAAACGCAGGTTTATATCCGCGAGCATTTCAGTATCGATGCGGCTTGGGATGTGATTAAGGAAGATTTTGAATAAAAAATAGTAAAAGATAGAAAATTATATATAAAAGAAAACGATCAGGGGGAATGTGCTTCTGATCGTTTTCTTGCGTAAGGATAATTTAAAGTTATCTAAGGAAGGAAAGAGTCAGCTACGCCGGTATGCTGCAGGCTCTTTTCTGTACTACCGGGTAGAGCACTCTATATTACCGATCGTTCTTCCGCAGCGCTTCCACCCGTCCATACCTCCGATACATCAAAAGCTCAAATACCACCATACAAGCCCATCCAATCGTCGTACCAATCGCTACAGCCTGAATTCCTAGCCGTCCAAACAGCGCATAACTGATCACAACGCGGATCGGAATCTGCACCAGAGTCGCGAACAGGGTGATCATCAGGTGCCCGATTCCCCGGTAATATCCCTGAAAGGTATTGGTGATACCACTGATGAAGTAAAAACTAGCCATCGGCACCAGATAGGACATGCCCTGACGCAGCGCCTCCGTTTCATTCGGTTTCAAGAAAATGCCGAGCAGCGGGTGACGGCAGAACAGCACGACCACCGCTGTCAAAATAATATAAATTTCTGCAATCACCAGCATTTTCCGAAGCCCTTTCGGAATCCGGTCATACTCTTTCGCGCCGAGGTTCTGTGCGGAGAACGTCGTGATAGATGCCGCGAGGCTGTCGCCCGGGGCGAGCACGTAGCTGTCGATGATGGAGACGGCATTAAAAGCGGCAACTGCATCGACACCGAGCGCATTGACGCCGGACTGGACGAGCAGGCGGCCGACGTAGAGAATCGTCTGCTGGACGGCGGAAATGGAGCTGAAATCGATCGTTTTTTTGAGCATCGAGGTTTTCAGTTTCAGATCCCGGATGCCGAGCCGTAAGAGTGGCACTTTCGACCAGATATAGACAAAGAGGGCGAGCGCAGAGACTGCCTGCGAGATGATTGTAGCGATTGCCGCACCGGGAACACCGAGGCGGCAGATGCCAACCAGGAATACATCCAGAAATACATTGACAATGGTCGTCAGGATCAGGACATAGAGCGGCGCTCTGGAATCTCCGATCGCGCGCAGGGCGGCGGAGAAAATATTGTAAAAAAAGGTAAAAATAAGACCCAGCGAGATAATCTGCAAATACAAGGATGCCTGCGCCGATATCTCTTCCGGCGTCTGCGTCAGGCGGATAAACAGGCGGCTTCCGGCCAGTGAGATTCCGGAGAGCACGATGGTCAAAAGCAGTCCGGAGAGTACAGAGGTCGCAAATTCATCTTTCAAATGCTGGTAATCTTTTGCTCCAAAGTAGCTTGCCATCAAAATCGATGCGCCGAGTGACAGTCCCACAATCAGAAAAGTCAGGATATTCATGATCGGACCTGCCGCGCCGACCGCCGCCAATGCTTCTTTTCCGTAAAATTGTCCGACAACCACCGAATCGACCGTATGGTAGAGCTGCTGAAATAAATTTCCAAAAACAAGCGGAACCGCGTAGGCAATCAGGTGTCCGGTTATATTTCCTTTTGTCATATCACGTGCCATATGCATTTCCTCCAAATCCCAATTTATAACTAAGATTGTAGCACGGAACAGAGTGTCTGCCAAATAAAAAAATCTGTCGAATCATGCCGATTTGGAATGCGAAGCATCGACAAGCTCTCGTTACTTGGCACACATGTGTGAACAGTAACAGGAGTTGGAGCAGCATAAAAGCGCCCTATCTAGTGGAAATCACTAGGGAAATGTGGTAAGATATATAAGTTAAACTGGACTTAATAGCGGTTGACAGATTGACAAAAGTAAAAATTGTATCTTTCAGTATAAAAACAGTAAAAATTGAGTTGGAAACAACAGACAGAAAGGAAGTACAGTATGCAGGCAATCATTCTGGCTGGCGGACTGGGGACGAGGCTTCGCAGTGTGGTAAGCGATCGTCCGAAACCGATGGCGCTGGTTGAAGGTAAGCCGTTTCTGGAGTATGTGCTTCAGGGGCTGAAAAAAAGCGGAATTGATGATATTATTTTTGCCGTCGGTTATAAGGGCGGCATGGTGGAAGAATATTTTGGAGACGGATCGCGGTTTGGCATCCGGGCGCGGTATGCGTATGAGGAAGAGCTGCTCGGCACGGCGGGCGCGATCAAGAATGCCGGGAAATATGTGACGGACGAGCAGTTTTTTGTCCTGAATGGCGATACATTTTATCAGATGGATTTCGGTGATTTGAGCCGGATCCAGCAGGAAAAAAATCTGGAGATGGCGCTGGTTCTGCGCGGTGTGCCGGATATTTCCCGTTATGGGGCGGCGCGCCTGACCGACGGGCTGCTGACCGCTTTTAATGAGAAAAACGGCAATACCGGCGCTGGCACGATCAACGGCGGTGTGTACCTGATGAAGCNNNTGTGTACCTGATGAAGCGGGTGCTTCTGGATGAGATTCCGGAGGGAAAAGTTTCGCTGGAAAATGAGTGCATCCCCAGGTGGATGCAGGAGGGAAGACGTCTCGGCGGCATCGTAAATGGCGGCTATTTTATTGATATCGGTGTGCCGGAGGATTATTTCCGGTTTCAGGAGGACGTAAGAAAAGGAGACATTACATGGTAATCAGAGGAAGAGCGCCGCTGCGCGTGAGCTTTGGCGGCGGCGGTACGGATGTAGAACCATTCTGTGTAGAACAGGGCGGTGCCATTATCGGAAGTACTATCAATAAATATGCATATTGTTCGATCATTCCGAGGGATGATGACCAGATCACGGTTCATTCCCTGGATTTTGATATGACAGTCAAGTACAATGCGAAGGAAAATTACGTCTGCGATGGACGGCTGGATCTTGTCACGGCAGCGCTGCGGGCGATGGATATCAAGCAGGGATGCGAGGTTTATTTACAGTGTGATGCTCCGGCTGGTTCGGGACTTGGAACCTCCTCGACCGTCATGGTAAGTCTTCTGACCGCGATGGCGCGCTGGAAAGGAATTACGCTGGATAATTATGCGATGGCGGATCTGGCTTACGGCGTGGAGCGGATCGATCTGGGGATTTCAGGCGGTTATCAGGATCAGTATGCGGCGACCTTTGGCGGCTTTAACTTTATTGAATTTCACGGACGCAACAACGTCGTGGTAAACCCGCTTCGCATCCGCCGCGATATTATCAATGAGCTGCAGTATAACCTGTTGTTATGCTACACGGGCAATATCCATGTATCCGCGAATATTATCAAGGATCAGGTAAGCAACTATAAGAAACCGGACGCATTTCAGGCGATGTGCGAGGTAAAGGCGCTTTCCTATGCGATGAAGGACGAACTTTTAAAGGGAAATCTCCACAATTTTGGCCGCCTCCTGGATTACGGCTGGGAGAGCAAGAAGCGGATGAGCAGCAAGATCACAAATCCGCAGATTGATATGCTCTATGACGAGGCGAAAAAAGCGGGCGCCCTCGGCGGAAAGCTTTTAGGTGCTGGCGGCGGCGGCTTCCTTCTTGTGTACTGCCCATACAACGTTAAACATCAGGTGGCGCGCCGTCTGGAAGCGGCA
>NZ_FR895102.1:36414-45172 GCF_000434655.1 Clostridium sp. CAG:43
GCGGCAGGCGGACAGCTGATGGATTGGAATTTCGAACTGCGCGGCGCTCAGAGCTGGATCTGCGATGAGGACCGCTGGGACTACCGCGATATTCAGGTGCAGATGCCGGATAAGGAGTATACATTCCATGTGTAAAAATAGCTGTAAAGTAGTATTCCTCGACCGTGATGGCACGATGAATGTGGAGGTCAATTATCTTCACCGAAAAGAAGATTTGAAGCTGATTGACGGTACCGCAGAGGCGGTCCGTCTCCTGAACGAGGCCGGATATAAGGTGATCGTCATTACCAACCAGGCGGGCGTGGCGAGAGGTTACTATACCGAGGCGGATGTAAAAATCCTTCATGATTATATGAATGAGGTGCTGGAGCGTGACGGAGCACACGTAGATGCGTTCTACTATTGCCCGCACCACCCGGAGCATGGGATTGGACTTTATAAGAAAAAATGCCATTGCCGCAAGCCGGAGACGGGAATGTTTGAGATGGCAGAGCGCGATCTGCCGGAGGGCATTGATAAGGTGCATTCCTATATGATCGGGGACAAGCGCATCGACGCGCAGGCAGGAAAAAACTTCGGCGTGACCGGAGTCCTTGTCGGAACCGGCTATGGGGCAAAAGAACATGCGGAAGATAGGGCGGCTGGACTTATAAAAGAGGACGGAAGCTGCCCGGCGGGCGGTTATGATGCGTATGCGGAGACGCTGCTGGATGCGGTGCGCGGGATTTTAGGCGGGCGTATATAGAATGCGGCTCACAAAAAGATTCCGGGAGTACATAAACTAGAAAGAGAGGAACCATCGACATGCAGAATCAGAGACAAAACGGACGACCAGACGCAGCCGTGCGCATGGCTGGTCTTTTTCTGGTGCTGTTCTGCGTGGCGGCGGTTCTGATTCCGGCGAAAACGCTGTTTACGGGAAATGGTTTTTTTGCGGATTACATTCATTTCACGGAATCGAAACGGATGTATGTGGAGATTGCGATTCTGGCAGTCTTGATCTTTGGGGGGCTGGCGCTTTTGAAGCGCGGACGCAGCCGGATGTACTGGCTGACGGCGGTTGTGCTGGTGTTTTCCTGGATTCATGTGGTATTTCTGCCGATGGTGGTGTCGGCGATGTATCTGATTAGCCTGTTGGCGATCGGGCGGTTTTTGAGAAAACGGGTGTTTTTCAGGGGAACGGTCTGGGAGCGGCCTTATTTTTCTTTTTATATGGACTTCCTTTTTGGCGCCTCCTTTGCAATCGTTGTGTATTGCCTCCTTTCTGCCCTTGGCGTTGGAAAAATCGCCTGGATGCGCCTGATCGTCTATGCTCTGGGTGTGGCGGCGCTGGGCTTTGATTTTTCCTCGATTTCCTGCCAGTGCATCATGGGATGGCAGACGCTTTCCTGGATGCTGGATGGCAGGGACAAGGTGTCGGTTCATGTGATTGAGGCAGGGAAACAGGCGTTACTGTTCACAGGTAGGCACTTTTGGAACCGAAAGTGCCGTAAGAAAACGTGGTGGCAGCAGGAATTTGCCGTATTTAAATGCGAAGCCACGGCAAATTCCGTTACTGGGCACGTATGCGTGAACAGTAACAAACCGGCTGGCAGCGGGGTATCGCGGGAAATACCGCGCCGGGTGCGCCGGGCATGGACGCTGGCGGCTGGCTGGTGTGCCCTGATGTTCCTGATTCAGGTGGGACGCCTGAATATCGCACTCGACTTTGATACACTCTGGTATGGTGTGCGTTCCCAGTACATTGTGGCAGGCGGAACCGGGCTTTATGAGAATCCGGGGCTGGTCGGCATGGTCTATGTGTATTCGAAGGGCTTTGAGGTGCTGACTCTGCCGCTCTGCGATCTGGCGAGTCACAGCTACCTGACGTTCTTTAACCTCTGGCTGGCAGTTCTGGGAATCGGGGCGATGGTCTGGAATGCGGTGCTACTGACGGGCAATCGAAAGCAGGAGACAGAGAAGAAACTAACGTATCACAGCGTCTTGCCGGGAATTATGGCAGCTGTTTTGACGGTTTCGGTGCCGGGCATCATGAATATGGCGCTCACAGCCAAGGCGGATTTGATTACGTGGCTGCTGCAGCTTATTATGCTGGGATGTTTCTTTCAGTATATTCATGTGTATGAAAATCATTGGATATTCCTCTCCGGGGCAGCCGGTTCCTATTTCCTGTCCCTCACGATGAAGCCGACCTCCCTGGTCTTTTCCACTGCCGTATTTGGCATGATGGGGGTGTACCTTCTGTGGTTCTGGTTTCATGAGCGCGGGGCGGCGGCTGACCTGTTTCACCATCTGGTCCGCCTGATTGGCTCCTTATGCCTGCCGTTTGGGGCATTGGCCGGTATCTGGGCGCGGACGATGAAGATCACGGGAATGCCGGTCACTTCGGTGTTTACTTCGATTTTTGCATGGTTTGGTTTTAAAATGAAATACCCATTTGCTACCTCGGAGCTGCCGCAGAATTATCAGGAGGAATCAACGCTTCATGTGCTGGCGCGGCGCATCTGGCAGATGCTGATGCAGCCGCAGGGTGAAGATATGGGGCATGTAATTCTGGCGTGGGGAACCTCGCTGATGGCGGTGCTGATTGTGATGCTGGTGCTTTATGGGATTTTCTCCAAAAAGGGAGATGAGCAGTCCCATATCTGGAACGCGGCATTGGTAATTTTCTTCCCATTTGTGATCGTCAGCCTGATCAGCCTGTCGATGCTTTACCAGATCGACGGAAATTATTTCATGCTTCTGTATTCTATGCTGATTCTGGGGGCATGCCGGCCGATGGTGTATTTTAAGAAAATCGGCTTTTATCCGCTCGCGTCGAAGTGCCTGGCGCCGTTGCTGGTATTAAATCTGATTGTCACGGCGATCAGCAGCTGGGCGTGGACGGCTGGATTTTCGGAGATTCATCTTCTGAATAAAGGGCGTGTCAACCACCGGGCGCAGGAACAGGCGCGGATGGAGGAAAAGGGAAACACGCTGATCTGGCAGGAAGTGTCGCAGGATCCGGAAAACCGGGTGATCGCATTTGGAACGCATCCGTACTGTTTGCAGTTCCCGTGCAATGTGGAGTCGTATAAGGATATTACATCGCCGTGGGGCAACGTCGAACTCGTCAACTCGCCGGAGGCGTTTGAAACCTATATGGCGTATGCGAAGACAGATTATGTCTACGCGGAAGCAGGCTATCTGGGACCGGGAAGCTGGGAGTGGAGTCTGGATCTTCTGCGGGAGCAGATCCGCAGAGGCAGCCTGACCGATCTGTTTTTTGAAAATGGAAATATGCTTGCGCGGGTATCCGACACAGCGGTGCCGGAAGAAGAAGCGCAGAACAATCTGGAAATGTTTGAGCAGGAGTATTTATTTTATGATGCAGAAGCTCAATAGACATCGAAAAACCTGACAGGAGGAAATAGAAATCATGAAGGAATACGAGTACCTAGACGAGCTGATCAGCCGCTATCCGGTTCTTGCACCGGTGAAAGCGGATATTCGCACTGCGTATGAGACGCTGAAAGAGTGCTATGAGCGCGGCGGAAAACTTCTGATTGCCGGAAATGGCGGAAGCTGTGCGGATTCGGAGCACATCGTGGGCGAGCTGATGAAGGGGTTTGTGAAGAAACGCCCAGTTTCGGAAGAGATAGAAAAGGCACTGAAAACGGTGGATCCGCAGATGGGAGCGGAACTTTCCGAAAAGCTGCAGCAGGGACTTCCGGCGATCGCGCTGACTGGTCATGCAGGACTGACCACCGCATTTATGAATGATGTGGACGGCAGCATGATTTACGCGGAACAGGTGCTTGGATATGGAAAAGAGGGGGATGTGTTCCTCGGAATCTCAACCTCGGGCAATTCAAAAAATGTCCTGTATGCAGCCGTGACGGCAAAGGCAAAGGGGCTTAAGGTTATCGGGCTTCTGGGACGCGACGGCGGGCGGATCCGTGGGTACAGCGACACTGCGATTGTCGTGCCGGAGCAGGAGACATTTAAGATTCAGGAGCTGCATCTTCCGGTGTACCATGCACTGTGCCTGATGCTGGAGGAGTATTTCTTTTAAGATATATTTTGTTTCATGGAAAGGAAGTAATGATTCAGCAGGTTCATGAAGAAAACTGGATGATTACAAGGGAAAAGTATGTTATTTGGAAACAGGTCGGCAGACAAAACGGCGAAATGGAGAGTCACTACCCGCAGCTTTGCAGTGCTGCTTGCCTATACGCTTTTTATCTGGTGGCTGGAAGTGCTGGATCTTCTGGCATGGCTTTTACATGTACCACAGGGAACAGTTTTGTCGCGGGCGGCAGCGCTTGTTTTATGCGGCGCTGTCATGGCGGCAATCGGAAGATTTGAATGGGACCATGCGGGAGTGAGCCCGTTTTTTATAGCGGGAAGCTTGTTCATTCTGGCATTCTTTTCGGTCAAGGGATTTGCCCCGGATCAGAGCTATGATACGCAGAACTATCACCTGCTGTCGCAGATTCCCGGATTTGTGGACAACCTTCATTATCATGTGATACCGGGACGGTTCCAGATGTTCGGTTTCCGGCTGGGCGACCGGATGTTTTATCCATTCAGGTCGCTTTTTGGGCTTCGGATGGGGACATTGTTAAACGCACTGGCGATGCTTGTAGTTTATCGGCAGGTAACGGTGTTCCTGAGCATGGAGGCAGACCGGCTGGAAAGAAAATGCAGCTGGTCGAAGCATCTTGCGCCGGTACTGGCATTTCTGATTGTCAGCCGCCTGGAGTTGATTCAGGAGAGTGGCAGCTACATGGTCGAGCTTCTGGNAGCTACATGGTCGAGCTTCTGGCGCTGCCGTTTCTGCTGGAAATGGTATTTCTGCTTCTGCGCGGGCTGGATGAGGCGAAGCGGGAGCGCGAGGCGGTTTTATTCTGCCTGTTTGGTGGAATCCTGTTCTGCCTCAAGATGACGAATATCGTGTATCTGGTGCCGCTGGTGCTTCTGTATCTGTGGAAAATCCGGAAGTATCTGACACCGAAGCTGTTTCTGGGGTGTCTGGTGACGGGGGTGATTCCCGTCAGCGTGTACCTGATTTACAATGGGATAGCGATGAAAAATCCAGTTTATCCTTATTATAACAGCCTGTTTCATTCGCCGTATTTTGGGGAAACGGACTTTAAGGACCCGAGATGGGGACCCAGCAATATAAAAGAGTTTCTTTTGTGGGCATATTCGATGATCCGGCATCCGGATTACCGCCTGAGTGAGATCCCGGCGAAATACAACCTGGATCTGGCGCTGATGTATCTGGGAGCGGCGGGAGCCGGGCTCTGCTGGATTTGGAAGCGGGTCAGCAGCAGGACGGGAACCCTATTTCTGCTGTATGCCGCATCCTTTATTCTCTGGGCGGCAACGACGGGACACAGCCGCTATTTTATGGGCGGAATCTTATTTGCCGGAATGCTTTGCGGGTGTCTGGTGCTGCAGGGAATGGCTTCTATTTCTCCCAGGCTGACAGGCGGCGTTGTATTTGCAATTATGTTTATAGTTGTTTACGCCGGGCGCGCTTACGATGCTTACACCTGTGTCTGGAACGGCGGGGAATGGGCGATGCGGGCGGTGAGCCGTGAGAGTATCCGCAGCAACCTGCCTTACGTATTTCACGATCATCAGCTGTTTACACCGGAAGAACGTTCCAAGATTGACCGCATTTTCCTGACCTGGTCGGATGTGGGAAGTTATGCGCGGCTTGCGGGCGAAGATGTGCCGGTCTGGAACCGGTATTCGATCGTCAATGAGCTTTCGGAGCAGAAAGACGCCTATATCGATGAAATCGAGGCGGCGATGGAGGCAGGCGAGGGCGTCTATGACATGATCCCGCAGGGACTTGAGACGTTGGAAAGCTATCTGGAATGGATGAATGAGGCGGGATGGTACGTGCATGATATGGAGTATCAGGAAACAATCCTGCAGGGCAGCCAGTCCTTTACACTGGCAGGGCTTGAGATGGCGCATGGACGCGAAAACTGCTGGTACCGCACACAGGAGATTTTCATGGATGCACAGGAACCGGAAAAAGAAGTACCAGAATGGCGCTGGGAGAATACCAGCGGGGACGCTCATCCGACTATCCGGGTGGTTCTGTGTGATCCGGACTACTGGGTGCTGAAGCAGCCATTTGAAGTGGAAATCATCGCCTCGGATGGGACAAACAGCCGGACGGCTGCTGTGATCCAGGCGGGACAGAAGGAATATGAACCGGTGGAAGTACAGCTTGATCTGACAGGGCTTCAGAGAGAGATAAAATTGGAATTGGTAAGTACAGCTGAGACAAAACGGGCTGTTGTGATCAATCCGGAATGGTCCGCCAAAACGGTGGAAGAGTGAAAACGGGAGGAGAAAAATGGACAAGATAGCGGTATTAATTCCGTGTTATAATGAAGGTCAGACGATTGCCAAGGTGGTCAAGGACTACCGCGAGGCATTGCCGGAGGCAACGATCTATGTATATGACAATAATTCATCGGATCACACGGATGAGATTGCCAGGGAGGCAGGCGCGGTTGTGCGCTATGAATACCAGCAGGGCAAGGGAAATGTCATCCGCAGCATGTTCCGCGACATTGACGCGGAGTGCTATGTCATGACGGACGGCGATGACACCTACCCGGCGGAGGACGCGAGAAAGCTGGCAGACCAGATTTTACAGGGAAAAGCGGATATGGTCATCGGCGACCGCCTTTCTTCGACGTATTTTACCGAAAATAAGCGTCCGTTCCACAATACGGGAAATCGTCTGGTGCGTGGGCTTATCAACCTGATTTTCAAGAGCAATATCAAGGACATCATGACAGGCGCGCGCGCATTTAACTATGAATTTGTCAAGAGCTTCCCGATTCTTTCGACCGGATTTGAGATTGAGACGGAGATGAGCATCCATGCGCTGGACAAGAACTTTAAGCTGGTGGAGATCCCGGTTGGATACCGTGACCGTCCGGAGGGAAGTGTGTCAAAGTTAAATACGTTTTCGGATGGATTTAAGGTGCTACGCACGATCGCGAGACTCTTCCGGGATTACAAGCCATTTGCGTTCTTTGGATGGCTGGGACTCATTTGTTTTGCGATTGCAACGGCATTTTTCGCGCCGGTGCTCAGCGGCTATCTGGCAACCGGCATGGTGCCGAAGTTCCCGACCCTGATCGCGTGTTCCGGGCTCTATGTGATTTCGTTCCTGTTGTGGATCAGTGGTGTGATTCTGGAGGTTATTACGAAGAAACACCGTCAGTTATTTGAACTTTACTTGAACCAGCTGAGCATTTTAAAGAGGAGAAACGGATGAAACGCCGTGTATTTTTAGGGCTTCCGGTTATTTTGGGGATTTTGTTTTATATCTGGTATATATTTCATGCCTCGGACAATGTGGCGTATTCGGATTATATCCGGCTGGTCAATTCGTATCTGCCGGATGTGACAAATCCGGCGAAATTCTTTGTACCGGATATCCTGACGCGCGTTCCGATCACGTATCTGGGGCGCATCATCAATGTGAAACTATTTGGTTATAATACGTATTTTGACATGATTCTGGGTGTTTTGAGCCTGGGTGCGGGCGCGGCGGTGCTGGCGCTCTACGCAGAGCGGAACCGCTCGGTCGGCTATCTTTCCTTCCTGTTGATTCAGTTTGTATATTTCAGCCTGAATAAATGGGAAATGATGACGAACGGGACCGGCTGGGTCTGCACTTTGTCGATCTCCGGATTTTTATTCCATTTTGCAGTCCTCGACCATGCAGCGGCGACCCGGTGCCGGAATATGTCTGACCGGGTGCTTCTGGCAATTCTGCCGATCCTGCTGGTCGTGCTGGTGGCAGGACCGTACAGCGGCGGCTATGCGGTGATTCTGCTGCTGGCATACGGCGCACTGTGGCTGGCGGATCGGCGCGGGAATTTGCACAGTCAAAAGATGCATCGTCCTGGACGGAAATTCCGGTAAATGGTGCGGCATCGCTGACAGAGATTCTGGATAGCCAGTCAGAAGGTACAAAAGAGATTTCCCTGTATGTCCGTAAGAAAGCGGGCACTTCCGGCGCTGCAGGCGAAGCAGCCAAGATAAAGATTCCGGCAAGACCGCCAAAACCGGCTCAGATAACAGATGTAACGAAAGGTAGCTACTCTATCAAGGTAAATGGACAGTTCGATTCCAGTTACGAGTACGGAATTGCCGAATCTGAGTCTGGTGAGCCTGAGTGGTGGACGACGAAGACGTTTACGTCGCCGAAGCCGGCTAACACGTATTACGTAACCCTTCGTGTGAAAGCAACAGACAGCAGTTTTGCATCGAAGCCAGCTGATCGTTTGGAGGTGACAACACCGGATGCATTACTGATCGACGGTCCCGCTGGCGCTGTATCCTTTGAAGCGAAGGGAACCTATGGACAGACGCTTGCTCAGATTCAAGTACGGCTGGCAGAGAAATTTAAGGTTGTTAATTATGGTAGAACGGAGGTTTCTGGAAATTGGCACTTCATTGAAAGGCAGGGCGGAATGTCTGCTTCCTCCATTTATCCGGAGGTAAAGGGAAGCACTGCATATCAGGTCGAATTTATACCTGATAAAGCATCGGAAGGGCAGTATGGAAATAGTTTGACAAGAGACGTGGTTCCGGAGATATCTCCGAAAGAGTTGACCGCAGTTATTACGACACCTATTGTAAAAGACTATGACAGAAGTACCGGTATCGCATTAGAGGCGACGGTGGAGATAGAAACTCCGGGTCAGAGCACGGGTCAGAGATATAACAT
>NZ_FR895102.1:45239-73900 GCF_000434655.1 Clostridium sp. CAG:43
CCGATAAGACGGTAACCATTGATTCCTCAAAGGCAACGGTTGAGACGGGTGAGAATCCAGTAAATCTGCAGAATTACCGTATCATATATCCAGCTCAGACCGGAACGATCCGTCCGATACAGGGTTCGGTTTCAATCGACCAGAAAGCATGGACCGGAGAAAAAACCTATGGAGATGACAGCTTTCCACTGACTGGTGTGACTGTAGTGGGAGATGGAGTTCTGAAATATGAAAGCTCTGATGAAAAGGTTCTCACCGTGGACGAACAGGGACAGGTGACCATCAAAGGCCCGGGTTCTGCAGATGTAAGCATCACCATGGCAGGCGGAACGANNCTGAAACAAGCAGCCGCTCCTGGAGCCGAAAGTGCCGGAGAACCTGGTGCATCGGGGCATTGACAACGGTTCTTGCGATGGTATTATATCTTTGGAGCAATTCACAGGCAGTTTACGTGCACCGTGGAGCAGTGACGGATGTTTCAATCGCTCAGGAATTTGCCGCCCAGCCGCTCTTTTTCCTGCGGTTTCTGCTGAAAGCGGTGGCATCGTCGGTGATTGGCGTGGCGCAGATTCAGGATCTGGAGGCAGGAAGCCCCTGGTTTGTCCGGCTGCATCTGGTGTATCTGCTGGGGCTGGCAGTGTTTGTTTCGTATCTGCTGGCACTGTATCTGAATGTGCGGTTTCAGCTTTATAAAAAGACTATTTTTCCGCTTCTGCTGGTTCTCAGCGGCGGCTGTAACCATCTGCTGGTGCTGGCGGCGCGGTGGATTTTCCTGAAGGACGAGTACGGGATGTCCTCGCGGTACGAGATACAGTATCAGATGGGAATTGTAGGAATTCTGCTTACGTTTGCACTCGTCTGGAGTGTGTGCCGGGAAAAGGCGCAGGAAACAGAGGCAGATAAGGCGAAAACACGCGTGCCGGAGAAACGGGCAGCCCGCACACTTTTAAAGGTCTGTATGCTGGCATTTACCGTGCTGACGGTCTTTGGAAATGCATGGACAACCCGGGCAGAAATCCGGACAGCACCGTACCGGAAAGCATATTTACAGGTATCAAGGGAGCTGGGACTGAATTACCGGACGGCGAGCGATGAGGATCTGGAAACCTACCTGCATAACGACCCGGATGCAGTGCGGGATGCGATGAGAATTTTGGAAGAAAACCATTTGAATATATTTCGATAAAAACGATGGACAGAAGGAGAAGTGCAATGAAAGTTGTAATATTAGCGGGTGGATTCGGCACACGAATCAGCGAGGAAAGCCATTTAAAACCAAAGCCAATGATCGAGATCGGAGAACAGCCGATTCTCTGGCATATCATGAAGCACTATTCCCAGTATGGATTCAATGATTTTGTGATCTGCCTGGGCTACAAACAGTATGTAGTAAAAGAGTATTTTGCTGATTATTTCCTGCATACGTCGGATGTGACCTTCGATCTGGCGAAGAACGAGATGCAGGTGCATAACAACTATTCCGAGCCGTGGCGCGTGACGCTGGTCGATACCGGACTGCACACGATGACGGGCGGTCGTATCAAACGTATCCGCGATTACATTGGGGATGAGACGTTCATGCTGACCTACGGAGACGGCGTTTCCAACGTGGATCTGGACGCGCTGGTGGCATTCCACAAGCAGCACGGCAAGATCGCGACCCTGACCGGCGTCAACATCGGACAGCGTTTCGGTGTCATGGATGTTGACAGCGATGGACACATCCGCGAGTTCCGTGAGAAGAACGATGATGACGGCAAGATCGTCAACGGCGGCTTCATGGTACTCGAACCGGGCGTCTTTGACTATATCGAGGGCGATGATACCGTCTTTGAGAAAGCGCCGTTGGAGCAGCTTGCCAAGGACGGACAGCTGATGGTATACCGCCACGACGGTTTCTGGAAATGTATGGATACCCAGCGTGACAAGATGCAGCTGGAACAGATGTGGCAGGAAGGCAATGCGCCCTGGAAGCTGTGGAAATAATATACTGTAAGGGAAAATTCAAGGAATAGACACAAATCCTGTAAGAAAGTATGATAAGCTTTCGAAAGGAATTCTGGGAACAGAGGAAGAGGATTTTGATATCATTGCCAGCGTGCAGGGAGTTTACCAGGACAAGCTGCAGGGTTATGTTCATTTCTATGATAATGAAAACCCGGATGCAGATATAGTTTCGGTTGGGGAAGATGGAACCGCTGTACTTAAGTGGACGAAGCCAGGAGAATCATTGGTAGGCACCCACACAATCAAAGCCGAATTTGGCTTTGGCGAATTTAATACGTGGGAATCCAGATACAACACACCAACTCCGGCATCCCTTACATTTGAAATCAGTAAGGCAGCTCCACCGGCAGAGGATAAGCCAGAAGACTCCGACAAGCCAGATAACTCCGACAAGCCAGGCCAATCAGGCAGCCAGAGCTCTTCCTCCGGACGTGACAAGTCTTCCGGCAGCGGAGCGACCAGGCAGGATCCGGTGAAGGGAAGAACCAACAGCACCATAGGTATTCTCACAGGAACTGCCAACAGCACTGCCAATGACGGAAAGAGTCACTGGATGCAGGATGAACACGGCTGGTGGCTGCGGTTTGCCGACAGCAGCTACCCGAAGGCAGAAAAACGCGGTACAAATGGCATTGCATATGCATGGGAGCAGGTAAACGGCAACTGGTGGGCGTTCGATGAAAGCGGCTATATCAAGACCGGCTGGATGCGCGACGAAGACTACAACGGCTGGTTCTACCTCGATCCGGAACACGGCATGCAGACCGGCTGGGTCTTGATTGACGGCAAATGGTGCTATTTCCACCCGACCTCAGACGGAAGAAAAGGCATCCTGTATGTTGGACGTCTGACACCGGACGGCTACTATGTAGATGAAAATGGTGTGTGGGATGGGAAAGACAGACAGTAAAAAGAACATTTAGGTCGAAGTTTGACTGATTGCGGCTTCTATCTAAATACCTTATGAAGCCGAGTCAAAATGAAATTCCAATGTGTTTACAGCTGTATTCATGAAAAAATATAATGAGCGCAGGAGAAAAGAATGCGGCTGCGAAGCAGACATATTCTTTTCTTGCGCCATTAACGAACGAACAGCCATGCGAAGCAGGGCGGTAGAGCGCGATAGCGCGGGTTCGTGAGTGGACGGCTGAGAAATATAATAAGAGCACTCAGCAAAGATAATGGAGTGATGAAATCACGAAATTAATTAAAAAGAGGAAAACCATGGAACTTCTTGATTTTTATAAAGGAAAACGGGTCCTTGTGACCGGTGACACAGGCTTTAAGGGAAGCTGGCTGGTCCGCATCCTCCATCTGGCGGGGGCGGAGGTGACCGGCTACGCGCTGAAAGCGCCGACCGAGCCGTCGATGTTTGAGATCCTGCATCTGGGGGAGACGATTCACCATGTGGATGGGGATGTGCGCGATTTTGCCCATTTAAAACAGGTGTTTGATGAGACGAAGCCAGAGATTGTACTCCATCTGGCAGCGCAGCCGATCGTGCGCGAGTCGTACCGGGATCCGGTCGGCACGTATGCGGCGAATGTCATGGGTACGGTTCATGTGCTGGAATGCGCCAGACAGTGTGAATCCGTCCGCTCTCTCGTCAATGTGACGACGGATAAGGTTTATGAAAATAAGGAATGGGAGTACGGTTACCGCGAAAATGACCCGCTGGACGGCTATGATCCGTATTCCAATAGCAAATCCTGTTCGGAGCTGGTGACACACAGCTATAAGCAGTCGTTCTTCACGGACGGCCGCTGCGCCGTCTCAACCTGTCGTGCTGGCAATGTGATCGGCGGCGGTGATTTTGCGGCGGACCGGATCGTGCCGGACTGCGTGCGCGCAGCGGAAAAGAAAGAGCCGATCATCGTGCGGAATCCGCATTCGACGCGCCCGTTCCAGCATGTGTTAGAGCCGCTGTTTTTGTATCTGACGGTGGCAAAGGTGCAGTGGGAAAATGCGGAGCTGGCGGGCTGCTACAACGTCGGACCGGATGACTGTGACTGCGTCAATACAGGACGTCTGGCGGATCTGTTCTGTGAAACATGGGGCGGCGGGATGCATTGGATCAACCGCTATGACGGAGGTCCGCATGAGGCGAATTTTCTGAAACTGGATTGTTCCAAAGTGAAAAAGGTATTTGGCTGGAAGCCGCACTTCCATGTAGAAGAGGCGATGGCTGCGACGGTGGAATGGTCGAAGAAGTGGCTTGCCGGAGCGGATATGCGCGAGGTGACGGATGAGCAGATCCGGGCGTATGCGGCTCGGTTTGAAGAAACATAGATAGATGCAGGCGGCTGCACGAAAGGTGTGTCTGGCAGCAGGCAGAGCTGATACGGCTGCGGCAGAGAACGGTAGCAAAAGCAGGAGGAGAAACATGTCAGAAGAAAAAGTAACCCTGTCGGACGGAAAAGAGGCTGCGCGTCAGCAGATTCTCGATCTGGTGGCAGAGTATTGCGATAAATATCATAATCAGAAAAAAGAATTTACCGAGGGACAGCGGATTCCGTATGCGTCCCGTGTTTACGATAACCATGAGATGGTCAATCTGGTAGACAGTGCGCTGGAGTTCTGGCTGACCTCCGGACGTTACACCGATCAGTTTGAGGCGGGGCTTGCGAACTACCTGGGCGTCAAATACTGTTCCCTTGTAAACTCCGGTTCCTCCGCGAACCTGATCGCATTTATGGCGCTGACTTCCCCATTGCTGGGAGAGCGCCGGGTGTGCCGCGGCGATGAGATTATCACGGTTGCGGCAGGTTTCCCGACGACGGTAACCCCGGCGATCCAGTATGGCGCAGTTCCAGTGTTTGTGGATGTGACGATTCCACAATACAACATCGACGCCGATAAGCTGGAGGCGGCGCTTTCAGAGAAGACGAAAGCGGTTATGATCGCCCACACACTGGGGAATCCGTTTGATTTACAGAAGGTAAAAGAATTCTGTGACCGTCATAACCTGTGGCTGGTGGAGGACAACTGTGATGCCCTCGGAAGCCGCTATGAGCTGAACGGCGAGTGGCATTTTACTGGTACGATCGGAGATATCGGAACGTCCAGCTTTTATCCGCCGCACCACATGACGATGGGCGAGGGCGGCGCCGTGTACACGGACAATCCGCTTTTAAACAAGATTATCCGTTCCTTCCGCGACTGGGGACGCGACTGTGTCTGCCCGTCCGGCTGCGATAACCTCTGCGGTCACCGATTTGACCGCCAGTATGGTGAGCTGCCGCTTGGCTACGACCATAAATATGTATACTCCCATTTTGGATATAATTTAAAGGCGACCGACCTGCAGGCGTCGATCGGCTGTGCGCAGCTTGAAAAGTTTCCATCCTTCGTGGAGCGCAGAAAACACAATTTTGCCCGTCTGAAAGCGGGACTTGCCGGAACCGAGGACGCATATATCCTGCCGGTTGCCTGTGAGCATTCCGATCCGAGCTGGTTTGGTTTCCTTCTGACCTGCCAAGAGGGCGTGGATCGGAACAAGGTAGTCAAATATGTCGAGGAAAAGGGCGTGCAGACGCGTATGCTCTTTGCCGGAAACCTGATCAAGCATCCGTGCTTTGATGAGATGCGGAAAGAAAACTGCGGCTACCGCGTAGCCGGAACTCTGGAAAATACCGACCGTATCATGCGCGATACCTTCTGGGTCGGCGTTTATCCGGGCATGACAGATGAAATGATTGATTATATGGCAAAGACACTTCGTGAGGCATGCCGTCAGTAGGGACGGGGATCGCGGCAATTCACAGGCGGGGAGATACTCTGCCTGTAAGAAAATGCCTGTGAAAATGAGCAGCTGTGACAGAGAATGAACAGTTACAGGAGAAAATGAGGGGACAACCATCATGAATGAGGAAAAATCAGAGAGCCGCAGGGCGGTCAAACTGCCGCCGTATCCGGGGCTTGAGAAGGTTCACCGGGCGAATCTGCGCCTTTTGAAGGAGATAGACCGGATCTGCCGGAAATACAAGATTTCCTATATGCTGGATTCCGGGACACTTTTGGGCGCGGTGCGTCATGAGGGATTTATCCCGTGGGATGATGATGTCGATCTGGCATTTACACGTGCCAATTATGAGATGTTTTTGAAGGTAGCGCCGCGGGAGCTGCCGGAGGGAATGTCCCTGCTGCGCCCGGAGGAGATCCGGGGTGGCAAGGTGTTTTATGATTTTACAACGCGCGTCATCTATGACAACAGCCGCGTCCATGAGGACAATGAGCAGATGCAGTTTTATGAGGGAAAATTAAACCATCTCTGGGTGGATCTGTTCGTCCTTGACCGCCTGCCGGATAGTAAGGTGGGCGCGTGGAGCGCAAAATTTCTTCAGAAGGTCATTTACGGAATGGCGATCGCACACCGTGATCAGATTGATTTCAGCAAATACAGCCTGATGGATAAGCTGCGGGTTGGTGTGCTGGCAGGTGTGGGACACCTTGTCCCGATGCCGGTTTTATTTAAGCTGCAGAGACTTGCAGCGGCGAAGGATCGCAAAAAGAAGACGAAACACTGGTATTACAGCAATTACCAGCCGGATTATCTCTATGTAACGCTGGAGGGCGCATGGTGCGAGCACGCGGTGGATCTGCCGTTTGAGGACACAAAGCTGATGGTGCCGGTGGGCTATGAGCAAGTGCTGGAGTGGATTTATGGCGACTATATGACGCTGCCGCCGGTGGAAAAACGGGTTCCGGCACATTCTTCGATAGCGATCGAAATTTTGGATGACCCGGATGCTTAATTGAAAGATGAAATATGAGTAAGAAAGATAAGAAAAAACGGACAGACAGCATGGAAGATAAGAAGAAAAATGAAACCAGACAGACAACCATGCAGAACAGGATGGAAAATATGAACGGACAGAAACCAAAGACGATCTCGATCGTGATTTCTGTTTACAACGAGGAAAAGGCGCTGCATGAGTTCTATCGGGAGGCAACTCCGGTTTTTGAGGCGTTGCCGTGGAATTACGAACTGATTTTTGTCAACGACGGAAGTGCGGACGCCTCGGGGCAGATTCTGGCAGAACTGGCAGCAGCGGATCCGCGGGTACGTGTGATCAACTTTTCCCGTAACTTTGGCCATGAGGCGGCGATGCTTGCGGGGCTGGACCACAGCAGCGGGGAGGGCATCGTGTGTATGGATGCCGATCTGCAGCATCCGCCGGAATGTGTGGCGCAGATAATCGAAAAATTCGAAGAGGGCTATGAGGTTATCAACATGGTCCGGACGAAAAATAAATCGGCTGGATTCATCAAAAACCTGACGTCTTCTGCTTTTTATAAATTTTTGAACAAGATTTCAGATGTGAAGCTGGAAAATAACGCATCCGATTTCTTTGCGCTGACTGCCAATGCGGCGCAGGTGTTAAAGACCAATTACCGGGAAAAAGTGCGTTTTCTGCGCGGCTATGTGCAGAATATCGGATTTAACCGGACGACCATCGAGTATGAGGCGAGAGCCAGGGTGGCGGGCGAGAGCAAGTACAGCATCCGGAAATTATTTAAATTTTCGATCAATACGATTCTCTGCTTTTCGGATCTGCCGCTAAAGCTCGGCATTTACTCGGGAATTATCGTGGGCTTTCTGGGGCTGCTCGTGATGCTGGAAACGATTTATGAGTGGGCGGTCAAAGGAACGCCCAATGGTTACGCGACGATCGTAGTGCTTTTATGCTTTATGTTCGCGATGCTGTTCGTGATTGTGGGAATTATCGGGGAGTATATCGCGATCCTGTTTACAGAATTGAAGGATCGTCCAATTTATATCGTTCATGATACAAAAGGATTTCTGGAAAAGGAAAGCTGACAGGAAGGAATCGTATGAAGAGATTAAGACGTTTACTGATAAGTTTGATGATCACGGCACTGATGGCTGCCGGAATGCCGATGACGGCATTTGCAAAGCCGGACTGGCCCTCGGATACGGGGATCGAGTCGGAGGCAGGCATTGTCATGGATGCGGACTCCGGGGCGGTTTTATTCGGGCAGAACATCCATGTGCAGAAGGCGCCGGCAAGTATCACGAAAATATTGACGGCGCTCGTAGTCATAGAGAACAGCAGTCTGGATGATACGATCACATTTTCCCACGATGCTGTTTACAACGTGGAAGATGGCAGCGGAAACAAGAACTCCATCGAGGAGGGCGACACGCTTTCGGTGCGCGATTGTCTCTACCTGCTGCTGATGCGTTCTTCCAACCAGGCGGCGAATGCGCTGGCGGAGCATGTGGGCGGAAGCCGCGACGGTTTTGTGAAGATGATGAACGAGAAGACGGCGGAGCTTGGCTGTGAGAACAGCCATTTTGCGAATCCGTCCGGTCTGAATGACGACACACAGCTCACCTCGGTGTATGATATGGCGCTGATCGCATCGGCGGCGTATAAAAATGACACGCTTTTAACGATCAGTAAGGATAAGAGCTACCGCTTACCGGCGACGAAGAACAATCCGGACGGTGTGACCATCCAGCCGGAGCACAAGCTTCTTATCACGACTGACACAGAGAGTCCGAACTATTATCCATATGCGGTAGCCGGAAAGACCGGTTACACATCGATTGCCGGGCAGACGCTTGTTACCTATGCGATCAAGGATGACAGACGCCAGATCGCGGTCACGATGAAGAGTACGCAGGCGACCCATTATCAGGATACGATTGCATTGATGGATTTCGGCTTTCTACGATTTAAAAATGTAAATATTTCGGAAAATGAGACGGCATACACAAGCGGCGATCAGCCGGTGCAGATCGGAGACAATAGCTATCAGCCGTCCGATTTATCGATGGATACGTTGGCAGTCATCACGCTCCCGAAGGATGCTTCGTTTGCGGATGCGGAGAAGACGGTGGTAACAGATCTGCCGGAGGATGCGCCGCAGGGTGCGGTGGCACTGCTTTCTTACAAATACAATGACCGCAAGATTGGACAGGTGTATCTGATCAGCGCATCGGCGGCAGAAGCGGAAGCAAACGGGGAGACGGCTTCGGATGACGGAAATACGGCATCGGATTCGGCAGCATCCAATACAGGTGCGTCCGGAAAATCGAAGCAGGCGAAATCTTCGTTTCACCTGACCCTGCCGAAACTTCCGAAAGTATCGGTGAGAACGGTGCTGATTGTGGTCGTCAGTGTGCTTCTGGCAGCGGCGTGTGCGGCGCTTGTATGGCTGTTCTACCGGCGTCACCAGGAAGAAAAGAGACGTCAGGAGGACCGGAGAAAACGGAGAAGACAGCGTCTGCAGGAGATCGGCTGTTCGCAGGAAGAGTTTGAAAAACTGCTTGAAAAGCGGATGGGCGCGTCCTACTGGGCGTCTGGCACAGCGGAGGCAGATGAGAGCACAGAGCAGGCAGAGTCTGACATGGATGTGCGATCTGGTTCAGGACAGGTTCCGGCGGCAGATGCAGCCGCGTCCCGGCTGGCAGAGAGTGGAAAAGCAAGAACTGGTTCCACGGAAAAGAAGCCGCTGAAAGAAAAACTTGCACAGAAAGAGGCAGAGGATGCCAAAACACAGCAGGGTGTGCAGGAGGATGACACAGAGCTTACGGTTGAGGATCTGGATTGACAACCTGAATGCGCTAAATGGCGGTAAAATGGTCCGGATGGATTGTTTACGGGAGATTTTGGAAAGTATGAAGATTTTTTGAATTTTTCTAAAATGACTACAAAAACAAAAGGCGATATTATATAATAGCCATGCGGTTCGGACTGGTTCTGGCTGTGAATGAGTGAATGAAGGGATAGAAGAACACGATGAAAAAACTTCTGATAATGATGGTTGCGTGTATGGCGCTGCTCAGCGGATGCACGGAGAGTACGATTGTAAAACCGACTTCTGAGACGGTAGTCGGAGATCCGAATTTTGAGACACAGGAAAATGTTGAGATTGACTGGACACAGGTCAGCATGGACGCGGAAGACATGTTCAAGGATACAAGTACCTACGAGTACGGTCGCGATTTCCATTTCTATATGGAGCCGAACAAGAAACAGATCATGCTGATCTGGGTAGTTGCGGATGATCTGCCGGATGATCAGATAGGAACCTATGCGGAAGATTTAATCAAGGGATTCAACGACGTTGTCCACACCCAGGACTTCTCGATTGAGATGTCCGGTGAAGATTCCTACGGCGGACTGTGGAAACAGTATGCACTGTCCTACAGCATCGTTCCGGAGAGCGACCAGGATAACGAGGACGCATGGTTTATCAGCGGTTCCTATGAGGCTGGCGCGGATTTCAAACTTCCGGATACCAAAGAGCTGATTTCCAAGGTGAAAGAGAAGGAAGCAGCAGGCGAGTACGATACGACTGAGGCGGAGGAAGAGACAGAGAACGCAGAATAAGAGGTTGTCTGCACAGACACGGGATATTTTCTGTGTATAATTAAGAGAAAAGTGATCACAAAAGCTGTCATATGAGAAACAGATGAGTGTTTCTCATATGACAGCTTTTATTTACCAGGAACCGAAGTACGTGTTTTTAATCAACGGGTAGTCCGCTGTGATAAGACTCATTCCCCAGTTCCGTCAGAAGCGGCGATAAATCCTGTTTATCTAACGGCATGTTGTCTGTGACGGCGCTGTTTAAAAGCGCATAGACACGGCTGCATTTGTCCAATGTTTCATGGAAGAGATCAACAAACGAGGCGGTTGAGACGCGGGTCGGATCCCACGGGTTGCTCCATGCTTCGTGGTTTAGGTTACAGCTGCTCCGGTAGTCGGTTACGGAGTCCGTTACCATTTTCGCGGAAGCAACTGGGTGGTTGACGAAGATGGATTCGACCTGTGCAATGCCGAATTTTTTCTTGCCGTTCTTGTCCGAGAGTGTCCGGCAGCCGAAGCGCAGCGCCCAGATGGAGCGGTGCACCATCGCCGGAGTAACCTGGAAGTTGTTGCGGTAGGTGATCGGATAATAGGTTTCGTTGATGCAGGAAGCCAGGAAATGGGAAATAAACTGGATTTCCTGTCCATTTAGACAGATCGTGGCGGTCTGGTTAAATTCGGACGGCTTCTTTTTTTTATATTTCCAGAGCAGGATCGCGTCGAGCTCATTTTCCAGATGTGCGTGCATCCCGTGATGCATGGAGGTCGGGGCATCCACCGGATAGCCGATGCGCCCGTACACGTAAGGATGACAGATCGAATCGGCAATGTAATGGTTTATAAATCCGGCCAGATAGGAGATGGCTTCCTCCTGCTGCTGGCGCGAGCGGATGGTTCCAATACGGCGCAGACAGCACTCAAAAAAGGCGTTTACCTTGTGTTCGTGCATATAGGAACCGACGTTGCGGTAATCGCGGTGGCGCAGGATCGGGATATTGTAGAAAAACATATCCGGTCCCTGCAGACCGAGCTGGTAGAGCCAGCGGTATTTGGCGATCGTGTGTTTTAAGGGTGTGAACGGCATATCGTTGTATGCTTTCATGCCGAATATATAGTGCGTGGTAAAACCTGGCATATTGTTTTCATCCTTTCCAGAAGGACAGAGATTTGGAAATTTGTCCGCCTGTCCGATATGCTTATTGTAGCACTGCCGGTCTGGTTTGTCATGGGGGTTGCGGATGTTTACAGAAAGTGTAAGAAAATGTGGTTACTGGACACGTATGCGTGTACAGTAACAAAACGTGGATGGAAAGAGAGTTCTCGGAAGGCAATATCACAGCTTGGAGAATGAAATATCATAGTAAATCATAAGATTGGTTTGATAGAGTGAAAATAGATATAGAAAGGTGCTCGGATGGAAGCGCTCAGAATCGTACAGAAAATGGTGTGGGGACCGTGGCTTCTGGGACTGTTTCTGGCGGTTGGAGTCCTCTGCATGGTGCGTCTGCGGGGATTTCCGATCCGTCATATCAGAGTCTGGTGGGGAGAGACGGTTGGGAGCGGCGGGAAAGGACAGCTTTTGACGACCTGCACCGCGCTGGCGGCGACGGTCGGAACGGGAAATATCACGGGCGTGGCAGCCGCGTTGGCGATCGGTGGTCCGGGTGCTGTGTTCTGGATGTGGGCGGCGGCATTTCTGGGGATGGCGCTGGCATATACGGAGGTTTATCTGGGAATTTTGTATGGGGGCGGACCTTATGTCTATCTGGAAAATGGGGTTGGAAGCTGTTTCGCTGGAAAATGCTATGCCCTGTTTTGCGTGCTGGCGTCGCTTGGAATGGGATGTATGGTACAGGCGGGGGCTCTGGCGGATAGTCTGCGCTATGCAGCGTCCCTGCCGCCGCTTGGAACCGGTATCATACTGGCAGTTTTGACTGCCGTGGTGCTCTTTGGTGGGGCAAAACGCATCGGATGGACGGCTTCGGTGCTGGTACCGGTATCGGCGGGGCTGTATCTGCTGGCAGGTGGAATCGCCGTGTTCAGCTTTTACGATCAGATACCGGAAGTATTGGGGAAAATTGTGGGCGGGGCATTTGGACTGGCAGATAATGCAGGACAGACGGATGGAAGCAGTATTTTGAATTTTTCAGGAATTTCGGGCGGGATGACCGGGTACGGAATGGCAGCGGCGATCCGGAGCGGGGTATCGCGCGGTGTGTTTTCCAATGAGGCGGGCCTGGGGAGTCTGGCGGTGCTGCATGGGATGAGTGAGGGAAAGGGGAGGCTAAGACAGAGGCAGGAAGCGCAGAAACAGGGAATGTGGGCGATTTTCGAGGTGTTTTTCGATACGATCATAGGGTGCAGCCTGACCGCTTTTTTACTGCTCTGTGTATTTCCGCACAATCTGACCGAGAAGATCGATTCCCTGGGCGGCAGCGGCGCGGTGGCGGCGGCTCTGGCAGCCCGTTTTGGAAATGCAGGCGGCATAGTGACGGCAGCGTGTATGGTGCTGTTTGCCTTTGCCACGATCCTTGCCTGGTTTTACATCGGCGATCAGGCACTTGGATGGCTGATGCGGGATGTCCCACAGAAGCGTGCTGACAAAATATGTATTTTGTATCACGGAGGTTATCTTGCCTCGGTCTTTCTCGGCTGCGTCAGCCGGATGGAAGCCGTCTGGGCGGTATCTGATATTTTCAATGGGCTGATGGCGGTGCCAAACCTTGCAGCGCTGGTGCTGCTTGGCAGGAAGGTACGAAGACCGGAACGGTGAGAGAGTTGAGGGATTCAGATACAACAAAAGACCTCTCCAGCAGTGAGAGGTCTTTTGGTATTGAAAAAGGGAGGAGAGCTGATATAAACTCAGCTCGGTATTATGAAAAAAATTTGTAAGCATTGCTTGTTGCTATGGTTATAGTATAGGGAAAAATCGTGAAGAAACCATGTTAATTGTGTAAAAGGTTTTTTAATGAAGTGTGAACGAAATATGAACGCGGAACATGGATTCCATGATTACGATAAATATATTTTATGTTCAGAGGATCGAAAATGGCAGCCTGGGCAGGAAACGCAGATATTTTGCGTGCTTCGTCTGTCAAGACTGCCATAAAAAATATGGGTATAAAGTGTGTCAACAAGTTACTGTATACGGGTAGGCACTTTTGGAACCGAAAGTGCCGTAAGAAAACGTGGTGGTAGCAGGAATTTGCCGTATTTAAATGCGAAGCCACGGCAAATTCCGTTACTGGGCACGTATGCGTGAACAGTAACGTCAACAATCCTTATTCCGCTTTTTTAACTGATAAAACGGTTCCGTTGAATGCATCCACCTCGCTGACGGTTCCCGTATACGTTACGGTAACTTTATCCCCATCTTTTACATCAGAAAGCCCGTCTGGTTTCTGATCCTGCTCGAAGCTGAATGCATAATCGGTTCCATCGGCGGTGATCGTAAACATAAAGTCTTTGATGTCGCTGATCGTACCGGTCATTGTGGACTGTTTTGTATCGGCAGTTCCCTCGGATGGAAGAAGGGTGTCTTTGGCGTCTTCTTTTAAATCATCCATCGGGCTGCTTTCGTCCATGCCATTCGAGCTGGACCCGGAGGAGGCGGACTGGGACGATTCATTAGCAGTCGATTCATTCACGTTTTGGGAAGAGCAGGCGGTTGCGAGCGAGAGGATCGCAGCCGCGCCCAGGATTGCAAAATATGTTTTTTTCATAGTACATTACCAACCTTTCTTTTGACTTGGTTTGCTCACAGATGTATGATGCAGGACAGATGATGATTCCTGAGCGCAACATTCATCTTTTCGCATAGAATGTCCATTTCGACATTGTGATATACATCTTAAGCCATAAATGTGAATGAATTGTGAGGAGAAACTTACGAAATGTAAAGAAGATGGACAAATATGGAACGAAAAACGGTCGATTTTCGAACATTTTTATGGTATAATGTGACCACTTAATGAGGTATTTTTTAAAATTCAGGAGGAAACATACATGAAAAATCCAGTTGTTACCATTGAGATGGAAAATGGTGATATCATGAAGGCAGAGCTCTACCCAGAGATTGCGCCGAACACAGTCAACAACTTTATCAGCCTGATCAAGAAGGGCTTTTATGATGGTCTGATCTTCCACCGTGTCATCAAGGGCTTTATGATTCAGGGCGGATGCCCGAATGGAAATGGTATGGGCGGTCCAGGGTATACCATCAAGGGTGAGTTCAGCCAGAATGGTTTTACGAACAATTTCAAGCACACCAAGGGCGTTCTCTCTATGGCGCGTGCGATGGACCCGAACTCCGCAGGTTCCCAGTTCTTCATCATGCATGAGACTTCCCCGCATCTGGATGGTCAGTATGCATCCTTCGGGAAGATAGTTGAAGGTCTGGATATCGTGGACAAGATTGCCGGCGTCCGCACCGACTGGGGCGATCGTCCGCTGAAAGAGCAGAAGATCAAAAAGATGACCGTTGACACCTTCGGCGAGGAGTACCCGGAGCCGGAAAAAGGAAAAGAAAGATAATCTATGACAATCGAACGAGAAGTAACCGTTGCGGGACAGACATACCCGGTGATTCTCTCTGATGAAAACGAAGCTCTTCAGGCTGCGAAAGCAGCCGGGAGAGCTATTGTTGGCTTATGGAGGGAAAATGAGGAAAAACAGCCGGCCGACTATTCATCTTGCCTTTACCTTATTACAGATCCTGAAGACGCCGATGAAACATTCCTGGAACGCGTCGTCCGCCGCCACCTGGCTCTCCCGTGGCTCATCGCTGAAACTGACCGCCTCATCATCCGTGAATTTTCCCAGGACGATCCGTTGGAACCGGCATCCGCTGAGGATGCCGACGGAACTTTTTCTGATTGGAACAAGCGCGAGGAATACCGGAAACACCAGTACCGCTTTGCCGAGTGCGGTTTGTGGGCGCTGGAACGCCGCGAGGACGGTGTGCTGGTTGGAAAGGCGGGGCTGACGTACGGAGAGCTGGGATATCATATTTATGAACCGTTCCGCCGTCAGGGCTATGCGCTGGAAGCCTGCCGGGCGATTGTGAAATATGGGTTTGAAACGCTGGAGCTGGATAAGATCCGGCTTTGCACGAAGCGTTCCAACACGGCTTCACGGATATTGGCGGAAAAAATGGGATTCATTCAGGTACCTTCATCCTGCAAGGATTCTATTGTATTTTGTATGCAAAAAGGATATAATAGCTTGTATACAAAATAATGAAAAAATACAATCTAGTGTGATTACACTAAGGGAACGATGGGAGGAATGACCGATGATCAGGCATCTGGAGCTGAAAGCATATGGAAAGATCAATCTCGGTCTGGATGTAGTCCGCCGGAGAGAAGACGGCTACCACGAAGTGCGGATGATCATGCAGACGGTGCGCGTGTACGACGCGATCGAACTGAACCGGACGGAGGAAGAGGGAATCCGTCTTTCAACGAACCTTTATTATCTGCCGGACAATGAAAATAACTTAGGCTACCGCGCGGCGAAGCTTCTGATGGATGAGTTTGGAATCCGCGACGGTGTGGAGATCAAGATGAAAAAATTTATCCCGGTGGCAGCCGGGATGGCAGGCGGCAGCAGCGATGCGGCCGCAGTCCTGTTTGGTGTCAACAAGATGTTCGGACTGGGGCTTTCGAAACAGGAGCTGATGGAGCGCGGCGTCCGTCTGGGGGCGGATGTGCCGTACTGTATCATGCGGGGAACGGCTCTTTCGGAGGGAATCGGGGAGATCCTGACACCGCTTCCGCCGATGCCGCAGTGCCGCGTGCTGATTGCCAAACCGGCGGTCAGCGTTTCGACGAAGCATGTGTACGAGAGCTTAAACCTGCCGTCTCTGGGCGCAGAGGCGCATCCGGATATTGATGCGATGCGGGCGGCGATCGAGAAAAAAGACCTCTCCGGCGTCGTTTCACAGCTTGGAAACGTGCTGGAAACGGTGACGATCCCGGAAAATCCGGTGATTCAGACACTCAAAGATAAGATGATGGAGATGGGCGCGGACGGCTCTTTGATGAGCGGAAGCGGTCCAACCGTATTTGGCTTGTTTACGAACCAGACGGCGGCGCAGGCGGCGTATGAGGAACTCCGCTATGGCAGCAGCCAGGATCTGGCGAAACAGGTATACCTGACTAGTTTTTACAACAGGAAGGGGCACGCAGATGGGGAACAATTTTGAGGTTAAAATGAATGAATATCTCCCACTCAGGGATGTGGTATTCAACACACTCCGGCAGGCAATCTTAAAGGGAGAGCTGGCACCGGGCGAGCGCCTGATGGAGATTCAGCTGGCACAGAAGCTGGGCGTCAGCCGCACCCCGATCCGTGAGGCGATCCGCAAGCTGGAGCTGGAAGGGCTCGTTCTGATGATTCCGCGGCGCGGCGCGGAGGTGGCGCGGATTTCGGAAAAAAGCCTGAAAGATGTGCTGGAAGTGCGCCGTTCGCTGGAGGAACTGGCGATTGAGCTGGCGTGCCAGCGCATGACGGAAGAAGATATGCAGGCATTGGAAGAAGCACAGAAAGCATTTAAAGCGGCGATTGATCAGGGCGATGCGATGAAGATCGCGGAGACGGACGAGGCATACCATGACGTGATCTACCATTCGACCCGCAACAAGCGTCTGGTGCAGATTTTGAACAACCTGCGTGAGCAGATGTACCGGTTCCGTCTGGAATACATCAAGGACGAGGATAAACGGCAGATTCTGCAGTTAGAGCATGAAAAAATATTGGCGGCACTGCGTCTGCGCCATATGGCGGAGGCAAAGGCGGTAGCCAGGGGGCACATAGATAACCAGGAAATCACGGTACTTAAGAATTTAAAGGAGCGGAAGGAAGTATGACATTTAAAGAATTGTACCTGTCCGGACAGGTTCCATTTGAGGAAATCGATCGCTATATTTCCCGTTGGAACCGGTCGGATGATGAGCGGACACTGGCAAAATATCTCGGTCTCAACGCCGATGAGGAAGATGTCTGGATCGATGACAGCGACGAGGCGCTGAAAGAGATGCTGGACGCAAGAGAAAGGGTAGCCGGTACGCCGGTTACCCTTGGAAAGACGGATATTATCGTCAATAAAAATGGATTTGGCGCGCTGCCAATCCAGCGTATTTCTTTTGATGATGCGAAGGTACTGCTTCGCAAGGCGTATGACGCGGGTGTCCGTTTCTTTGATACGGCGCGCTTTTATACGGACAGTGAGGAGAAGATCGGCTATGCGCTGAGTGACGTGCGCGAGCATATCTATATTGCGACCAAGACAGCGGCAACGACGGCGGAAGGCTTCTGGAAGGATCTGGAGACGAGTTTACATAACTTAAAAACAGACTACGTGGACATTTACCAGTTCCACAATCCGGCAGTCTGTCCGAAGCCGGGAGATGGAAGCGGTCTTTATGAGGCGATGCTCGAGGCAAAAGAGCAGGGGAAAATCCGTTTCATCGGCATCACGAACCACCGCATGAGCATTGCGGAGGAGGCGATCGAGTCGGGGCTTTACGATACCCTGCAGTTCCCATTTAATTATCTTTCCACCGAGCGGGAGATCGCGTTGGCGAAGGCCTGTGCGGAGCACGAGATGGGATTTATCGCAATGAAGGGTCTGTCGGGCGGTCTGCTGACCAATTCGGCTGCGATCTATGCCTATATGGCACAGTTTGAGAATGTACTGCCGATCTGGGGGGTACAGAAGGAAAGCGAGCTGGACGAATTTTTAAGCTACATCGGCAATCCACCGGAACTGACGGACGAGCTGAAAGCTGTTATTGAAAAAGACCAGAAAGAGCTGGCAGGTGAATTCTGCCGGGGCTGCGGCTACTGTATGCCGTGTCCGGCAGGAATCGAGATCAACAACTGTGCGCGTATGTCCCTGCTTCTGCGCCGTTCTCCGTCAGCGGGACACCTCTCCCCGGAGGGACAGGCGAAGATGAAGAAGATAGAGGACTGCCTGCACTGCGGACACTGCAAGTCGATGTGCCCGTATGGTCTGGATACGGCGAAGCTTTTGGAGGAGAATTATAAGGATTATAAAGAGGTTCTTGCAGGGAAGAGACTGTAAAGAGAGGATAAATGCAAGAGGCATTTTTCCGTAACTGTTCACGGATAGGCACTTTTGGAACAGAAAGTGCCGTAAGAAAACGTGGTGGCAGCAGGAATTTGCCGTATTTAAATGCGAAGCCACGGCAAATTCCGTTACTGGGCACGTATGCGTGAACAGTAACTAGAAATGTAGTGAAATAGACCAGGGAGGCGGAAACAATGGATATAAATCAGAAACAGAAAGAACGTCTGGAGCAGCAGTTTGCATTTATCCGGGAGATAGATAAGGAGAAATTTATCGGTCGCCAGACGTATCTGACAGACGGAGAGCGGAAGGAAAATGACGCGGAGCACGCATGGCATATGGCGATCATGACGGTGCTTCTGGCGGAGTATTCCAATGAGCCGCTCGATGTGCTGAAAACGGTTACCATGCTTCTGATTCACGATCTGGTCGAGATCGACGCCGGCGACACGTATGCCTATGATGAGGAGGCGAAGAAAACCCAGCGGGAGAGAGAATTAAAGGGTGCAGAGCGCATTTTCGGAATGCTGCCGCCGGATCAGGGCGAAAAACTGCGCGCTCTCTGGGATGAATTTGAAGCCGGGGAGACGCCGGAAGCGCGGTTTGCACATACGATGGACAACATCCAGCCGACGATGCTCAATGATGCTTCCAAGGGAAAGGCGTGGGCGACGCGCGGCGTGCATCTGAGCCAGATTCTTGGAAGAAATAAGAATACCGCCAAGGGCTCGGAGACGCTGTGGAACTATTCTTATGAGAATTTCATCACTCCGAGCCTCCGGGAAGGAAAGATAAAAAACGACACGTTACCCGAAGAGTAATCGAATTGTCGGAGGAAGCATGAGCTTTATCCGGCAGACTGCTGTCAGCGGAAACGGTGTGCGTGGCTGCTATTTTTGAGTTCGAAGAGGATTCTGTCGGTTCGGTGGTTGTTTTGGAAGCTGAAGCTGTTCCAGAACGTTCCGAGTGATTGGAGCAAGTCATCGGGTCAGCTTTAGAGGAAATCAGAGCAGCAGCTTTCTTGTTTACATCAAAAACGATATGTTTCTTTTGCGACAGCCAGTTCATATCGTTATCAGAAATCAGAGCGTCAGAGACGGAATCGGCGCTCTGATTTTTTGAGTTTTCTTCCGGCATGACACCTCCGGACAGGGCGGGCGGCGGATAGAGAACACCCCACCAGTTGTCGATCACATGAGTCTGCAGGAGCGGCGGGGCGATCGCGTACGCCAGGACTTTCTGCTGAATCTGGTTTCTGGTAAAAGTCAGAAGAGGCAGGCAGAAAAGCAGAAATAAGAGCATGGAACATAATGCGAGAAGCGGGAGTATTCCATCGTAGATATGGGAAAGCTTGCAGGAACCGGTGGAAAAATGGCGGCATTTATTGGTAACAGGTGGATGAATCCTGGATGCGGATGACAGAGAATTTTCAGACTGGAACGAAATCACTTGATTAAACATAATGGCTCTCCTTTTACTGAAAGAAATCGAATCTTCTTGTCGCAAGTATTGACAGTTATGGTATAATCTAAACTATATTTTGGAATAGCATTCCGGCGTGTGGTGACGCTTCCCACACCCGGCAGAAAGGCGGATATTATGAAAAAGAGTGTACTTGTGGTATTTGGCGGACAGTCTTCGGAACATATTGTTTCATGTATGTCGGCAATCAATGTCATTAAAAATATAGATACAGAGCGCTATGATGTAACCCTGATCGGCATTACCGAAGAGGGAAAATGGCTGCTGGTTGACTCGGTCGAGCAGATCGAGGATGAGAGCTGGAGAAAGAACACGACGACCGCGATCCTTTCTCCGGATGCAACGGAGAAATCCGTGATCGTCCTGAAAGATGGTAAGGCGGAAATGATCCGCATTGATGTGGTATTCCCGGTTCTGCATGGACTCTGGGGCGAGGACGGCACCATTCAGGGCATCTTTGAGCTGGCAAAAATCCCGTATGTCGGATGCGGTGTGCTGGCGTCCAGCGTTTCGATGGATAAAGTGTATACAAAACAGATCGTTGACCACACAGGCGTGCGCCAGGCGGCATATGAGCTGGTCATCCGCAAAGAACTTGAAAAGATGGATGAGGTTGTGGCACGCATCGAGAACCGGTTTGCATATCCGGTATTTATCAAGCCGTCCAATGCAGGTTCTTCCAGAGGTGTCAGCAAGGCGTCGGATCGCGAAGAGCTGATTGCAGGCTTAAAGGAGGCGGCGCACCATGACCGCAAGATTCTGGTTGAGGAGACGATCGTCGGTCGTGAGATCGAATGTGCGGTCTTTGGAAATGGCACAGAACCGGTCATCGCTTCCGGTGTTGGCGAGATTCTGGCAGCAGCCGATTTCTATGATTTCGATGCGAAATATTACAACGCAGAGTCCAGAACCGTGGTAAATCCAGAGCTTCCGGGCGATGCGACCGAGCGTGTGCGTCAGGCGGCGAGACGTATTTTCAAGGCGGTAGATGGCTATGGCCTGTCGCGTGTCGATTTCTTTGTGACGAAGGACGGCGAGGTTATCTTCAATGAGATCAATACCATGCCGGGCTTTACCGCGATCAGTATGTACCCGATGCTCTTTGAGGCGGCCGGAATCCCGAAGCCGGAGATGGTGACAAAGCTGATTGAACACGGACTGAAACGTTACGAAGCCTAGAAATAAATAAAAATGTTTCAGAATCCTGAAACAGTGTGAGAGAATCTACTTTTGGACGTTATATGATTCGATATACACAGATGTTCGGGAAAGAATGGAAACATGACCATAAGAATTTTGCCGAAAGGAAGGTAAACATGGATAGAAATGCCCCGATCGGAGTTTTTGATTCAGGCATCGGCGGTCTGACGGTAGCCCGTGAGATCATGCGTCAGATGCCGCAGGAGCGCATCGTATACTTTGGAGATACGGCGCGCGTTCCATACGGAAGCAAATCGCAGGAGACGGTGCTGCGCTATTCCCGCCAGATCATCCGTTTTTTGAAAACACAGGGAGTCAAGGCGATCGTGATTGCCTGCAACACGGCCTCGGCGTGTGCACTGGAGACGGTCAAACAGGAATTGGATATCCCGATCATCGGGGTTATCTACGCGGGCGCGCGCACGGCTGCCGAGGCAACCCATAATGGAAAGATTGGCGTGATTGGAACCGAGGCGACTATCCGGAGCGGTATTTATACCAGAGAAATGCAGAAGCTGCGCCCGGATATTGAGGTCATTGGAAAACCGTGTCCGCTCTTTGTGCCGCTGGTGGAGGAAGGACTCTTCCATGATTCGGTAACAGACGAGATTGCCTCCCGGTATCTTTCTTCGCTGAAAGAAAAATACATTGATACGCTGGTTATGGGATGTACGCATTATCCGCTGCTGCGTTCGACGCTGCACCGGCTGATGGGCGACGAGGTGACTTTGGTAAATCCGGCATATGAGACGGCGGTTGAACTTAAAACTCTGCTGCGGGACATGGATCTGACACGCAGTTCGGAGGAGCTGGAACGTTTTTCGGAGGAAAACAGCCGCCGCGCTGCTGCCGGGGAGCCGATTCTTGACCAGTATCAGTTCTTTGTCAGCGACCGGGCGGAGAATTTCACGCGTTTTGCCAAGGCGATTCTGCCAAAAGAGGTAAAAGACACGAAACAGATTAACATTGAGGAGTATTAAAATATGACGAAAGATGTGCTTGTATCCGTGCGCGGTGCCCATATTGCGGACGGGGAGACGAATAACCTGGAGGTTATCACGGCAGGCAGCTATTATTTCAAAAATGGCAAGCATTATATCATCTATGATGAGATCCTGGAGGGCGAGGAAGGAAGCATCCGCAATACCATCAAAGCCAATGCGGACAGCGTCGATATGATCAAGGGAGGCGATGCGCGGGCGCATATGATTTTTCAGGAGAACCGTCCGAATGTCAGCTGTTATGTGACTCCATACGGTCAGATGATCGTGGGCGTCACGACCGACCGCATCAAGATCAATGAAGGTCCGGATCATCTGAAAATCCAGATTGATTATACGCTGGAACTCAACTATGAGCAGACCAGCCAGAGCCATATTGAAATTGATGTGAAATCGAAGGCGACGGCGAAATTGAACCTGAAAGAGCAGTAAATATAAAAGAATATAGAAACAAAGAAATAAAATCGATGAATCAAAAATCCCGGAAACGTGCAATCAGTTACATTTCCGGGATTTTAAGATCTATTATTTATTTTTCTTGGACTTGGAAGCTTCTTTCTTTGCTGCCTCTTCTGTATTTTTCTTGAAACGGTCAAAGAATTTTTTCTTCTTCGGCAGCGGCGGGATGCCTCCGCGCACGCTCTTGATCTCTGTGATATAAAGACCGCTGATGACAACCTTTGCCTCGGTGCGGAGCGGTAACTGAAGGAATACCTTCTCATCCGCGATCATGGTCACAACCTTCGGTCCGATCTTAGCCTTTACGATCGGGAGCTTCGCCCACTTCATATACCATGGAGTCTGGTCGATAACCATCTTCGGGAGACCGGAATCTCCGATCTTCAGTTTCTTTTTGTCAATCGCCAGAATCGAAACTGTCTGTTTCGAAGCGTCGATCATAGTCTGCTGCTCTGCCTGACGTTTCTGCATCCGGGAACCCAGAATATACAGTACGACAAGAAGGATAGCCAGAATGACGATAATAACTAGCAGTACATTCCAAAATGACATATATATACCTCCGTTGTAGATAGCGGCGGGACGAAAATCCAATCCCATTTCGCATGGAACACGAAAATAACCGCGCAATTACTGTATATTATAGCATTGGAGAGAGGAAATGGCAAGAAAAATAGACGGGTAACTATGGCGATGGGGACTTAAAAAAATAGAAAAAACCAAAATCATGTTATCGAGCGCTTTTACTGAGATGATTTCGGATGTGTTAGTGCATTGGTCCGCATAAGCGATTCTTTCAAATTCACTTAACTCTGGCATCGGTTTCCTCCATATGTTGTAGTGAATATTCTTAAATTATACCATGATTTGCCGCATGATACAATGAAATGAGAAGAGGGAAGGCTATATTTTCCAAATCCATCAAAAAACCACTTGACACCCATCAAATCCCATGCTAAGATGGAGAATGCACTATTGTGGAAAACTGTGTTTTCCGGGTATTCGTATGCCCAAATGACAGTGCAGCTCCGGCGGCATGAAACAAGGCTGGTTCGGAGATGGAAAAATGCAAACCATAGAGATAGAAAGAAAACAGGGGTGAAACATCGAATGGAGAAAAGCAGGATGCGTCCGGTAAAAACCGGTAAAGGTGTAAGGATGACCTTCTCAAGACAAAAAGAAGTTCTGGAAATGCCGAATTTGATTGAGATTCAGAAAAACTCGTATCAGTGGTTCCTGGATGAGGGACTGAAAGAAGTGTTTGCTGATATCTCCCCGATCACGGATTTCGCAGGTCACTTGAGTCTGGAATTTGTGGATTTTACACTGTGTAAAAACGATATCAAATATACGATCGAAGAGTGCAAAGAGCGCGATGCGACCTATGCAGCTCCTCTGAAGGTAAAGGTAAGACTTTGCAATAAAGATAAAGATGAGATCAATGAACATGAGATTTTCATGGGTGATCTTCCACTTATGACCGACACCGGCTCCTTCGTTATCAACGGAGCGGAGCGAGTTATCGTCAGCCAGCTTGTTCGTTCCCCTGGTATTTATTATGGAATCGCGCACGATAAGATCGGTACAGAGTTATACAGCTGCACCGTTATCCCGAACCGGGGTGCCTGGCTGGAGTATGAGACAGATTCCAACGACATTTTCTACGTGCGTGTAGACCGGACCAGAAAAGTTCCTGTTACTGTTCTGATCCGTGCTCTTGGTTACGGTACTAACGCCGAGATCATTGACCTGTTCGGCGATGAGCTGAAACTGGAGAAGAGCTTCGAGAAGGATCCGTCCAACAACTACCAGGATGGTCTTCTGGAATTATATAAGAAGATTCGTCCGGGTGAGCCGCTTTCCGTAGACAGCGCAGAGAGCCTGTTAAACAGCATGTTCTTCGATCCGCGCCGCTACGATCTGGCAAAGGTAGGTCGTTATAAATTCAATAAAAAGCTTCACTTTAAGAACCGTATCGTAGGTCACGTTCTGGCTGAGGATGTGGTTGATACAACTACCGGAGAGATTCTGGCGGAGCAGGGAACAAAGGTTACCAAGGAACTTGCTACTGACATCCAGAACGCAGGCGTTCCGTTTGTATGGATTCAGGGTGAGAAGAAGAATCACAAGGTTCTTTCTAACATGATGGTAGATCTGGGCGCTTATGTGAATTTCGATCCGGAAGAAGTAGGCGTCACAGAGTTAGTATTCTATCCGGTTCTCCAGGGTATTCTGGAAGAAAATGCCGGCGCTTCTGATGAGGAGTTAAAAGAGATTATCCGCAGAGATATCCATGACCTGATTCCGAAGCACATTACGAAGGAAGATATCATCGCTTCCATCAACTACAACATGCATCTGGAAGGCGGCATCGGCAATCCAGATGATATCGACCATCTGGGCAACCGTCGTATCCGTGCGGTCGGCGAGCTGCTTCAGAACCAGTACCGTATCGGTCTGTCCCGTATGGAGCGTGTGGTACGTGAGCGTATGACAACACAGGACATGGAAGGTGTTTCTGCCCAGTCCCTGATCAATATCAAGCCGGTTACAGCAGCAGTCAAGGAGTTCTTCGGAAGTTCCCAGCTGTCCCAGTTCATGGATCAGAACAACCCGCTGTCCGAGCTGACCCATAAGAGACGTCTTTCCGCCCTGGGTCCTGGCGGTTTGTCAAGGGACCGTGCCGGATTCGAGGTACGAGATGTACACTACACACACTATGGCCGTATGTGCCCGATCGAGACACCTGAGGGACCGAACATCGGTCTGATCAACTCCCTGGCATCTTACGCACGTGTCAATGAGTACGGTTTCATCGAAGCTCCGTACCGTGTAGTAGATAAAACCGATCCGTCCAACCCGGTTGTTACGGATGAGGTTGTATACCTGACAGCAGACGAGGAAGATAACTTCGTTGTTGCACAGGCAAACGAGCAGTTAGACGAAGAAGGACACTTCGTCCACAATAACGTATCTGGTCGTTTCCGTGAGGAGACTTCCGAGTTCCAGAAGAAGAAAATCGACCTGATGGACGTATCCCCGAAGATGGTATTCTCCGTAGCTACTTCCATGATTCCGTTCCTGCAGAACGACGATGCGAACCGTGCTCTGATGGGATCAAACATGCAGCGTCAGGCGGTACCGCTTCTGACCACCGAGAGAGCCGTTGTCGATACCGGTATTTCCGCGAAGGCAGCTGTTGACTCCGGTGTGTGTGTCGTTGCAAAGAATGCCGGTGTGGTTGAGCGCTCCGCTTCCAACGAGATCATCATCAAGAGAGATTCCGATGGAAACCGCGATGTATACCATCTGACAAAATTCAAGAGAAGTAACCAGTCCAACTGCTACAATCAGAAACCGATTGTATACAAGAATGACCATGTCGAAGCTGGCGAGGTTATCGCAGATGGTCCGTCCACCTGCAACGGTGAGATCGGTCTGGGCAAAAACCCGCTGATCGGCTTCATGACCTGGGAAGGCTACAACTACGAGGATGCCGTTCTTCTGTCTGAGCGTCTGGTTCAGGAGGATGTATATACCTCCGTCCATATCGAGGAATACGAGGCAGAAGCACGTGATACCAAGCTGGGACCGGAAGAGATCACAAGAGATGTTCCGGGTGTCGGCGAGGATGCACTGAAAGATCTGGACGAGCGCGGTATCATCCGCATCGGTGCAGAGGTTCGTGCCGGTGATATCCTGGTAGGTAAGGTTACTCCGAAGGGAGAGACCGAGCTGACCGCAGAAGAGCGCCTGTTACGTGCGATCTTCGGTGAGAAGGCAAGAGAGGTTCGTGATACCTCCCTGAAAGTACCGCATGGTGCATACGGTATCATCATTGATGCGAAGGTATTTACAAGAGAGAACGGCGACGAGCTGGCTCCGGGTGTAAATAAGACCGTTCGTATCTACATTGCACAGAAGAGAAAGATTTCCGTCGGCGATAAGATGGCTGGCCGTCATGGTAACAAGGGTGTCGTTTCCCGTGTACTTCCGGTTGAGGATATGCCGTTCCTTCCGAATGGCCGTCCGCTCGACATCGTACTGAACCCACTGGGCGTACCGTCCCGTATGAATATCGGACAGGTTCTGGAGATTCATTTAAGCCTTGCTGCCAAAGCACTTGGTTTTGATGTATCCACCCCGATTTTCGACGGTGCAGACGAGAAAGATATTCAGAACACTCTGGAGATGGCAAATGACTATGTCAACACCTCCTGGGAAGAGTTCGAAGCAAAATATAAAGATATTGTAGATCCGGAAGTTATGGAGTATCTGGGTACCCATCTGGAGCACAGAAAACTCTGGAAGGGCGTTCCGATCGGACGCGACGGTAAAGTCCGCCTGAGAGATGGACGTACCGGCGAATACTTCGACAGCCCGGTTACAATCGGACACATGCATTACCTGAAACTGCATCATCTGGTTGATGATAAGATTCATGCACGTTCCACAGGTCCTTACTCCCTCGTTACACAGCAGCCGCTGGGTGGTAAAGCTCAGTTCGGTGGCCAGCGTTTTGGAGAGATGGAGGTTTGGGCTCTGGAGGCGTATGGCGCATCCTACACGCTGCAGGAGATCCTGACCGTGAAGTCCGATGATGTGGTAGGTCGTGTGAAGACATACGAGGCAATCATCAAGGGCGAGAATATTCCGGAGCCGGGTATTCCGGAGTCCTTCAAGGTACTCTTAAAAGAGCTTCAGTCCCTGGGTCTGGATGTCAGAGTTCTGGCAGAAGACGGTTCCGAGATCGAGCTCAAGGAGAACATCGACGAAGGCGATACCGATCTTCGTTCCGTCATCGAGGGTGACAGCAAGCGTTACTCTCAGAATGAGTCCTTCGGCAACTACGGTTACCAGGAGCAGGAATTTAAAGATGGTGAGCTGACCGATGTAGAGCACGATGAGTATACAGCAGAGGCAGACGGCTATACGGACGATGACTATGCAGACGTTTCCGATGATAATGGATCTGACGACGAAGAATAATCGATAGGAGGGAGTACCGCTCATGCCAGAGACAAATGAAACATATCAACCATTGACATTTGACGCAATCAAGATCGGTTTGGCATCCCCTGAAAAGATTCTGGAGTGGTCTCACGGCGAGGTTAAAAAGCCGGAGACCATCAACTACAGAACATTAAAGCCGGAGAAAGACGGCCTGTTCTGTGAGAGAATCTTTGGACCGAGCAAGGACTGGGAGTGCCACTGTGGTAAATATAAAAAAATCAGATATAAAGGTGTTATCTGTGACCGCTGCGGCGTTGAGGTTACAAAAGCCAGCGTCCGCCGTGAGCGCATGGGTCATATCGAACTTGCAGCTCCGGTTTCCCACATCTGGTATTTCAAGGGAATTCCGAGCCGCATGGGTCTGATTCTGGACATTTCTCCGAGAACTCTGGAGAAGGTTCTGTACTTCGCTTCCTATATCGTGCTGGATCCGGGACAGACCGGACTGCAGATGAAGCAGGTTCTGTCTGAGAAGGAGTACCGTGACGAGATCGAGAAATACGGTTACGGTTCTTTCCGTGTCGGCATGGGTGCCGAGGCGATTCAGGAGCTTTTAAAGGCGATCGACCTGGAGAAGGATTCTGAGGATCTGAGAAACCAGTTACAGGATGCAACCGGACAGAAGCGTGCCCGCATCATCAAGCGTCTGGAAGTCGTAGAGGCATTCAGAAATTCCGGCAACAAACCGGAGTGGATGATCATGACCGTTGTCCCGGTTATCCCGCCGGATATCCGTCCGATGGTACAGCTGGATGGCGGACGTTTCGCAACTTCCGACTTAAACGATCTGTATCGTCGTATTATCAACCGTAACAACCGTCTTGCAAGACTTCTGGAGCTCGGCGCACCGGATATCATCGTGCGCAACGAGAAACGTATGCTTCAGGAGGCTGTTGACGCATTAATTGATAATGGCCGCCGTGGCCGTCCGGTTACCGGTCCTGGCAACCGTGCCCTCAAGTCCCTTTCCGATATGTTAAAGGGTAAACAGGGACGTTTCCGTCAGAACCTTCTGGGTAAGCGAGTTGACTATTCCGGACGTTCCGTTATCGTCGTAGGACCGGA
>NZ_FR895103.1:0-1953 GCF_000434655.1 Clostridium sp. CAG:43
GCTGGATGAATTTAATCCATCTGCCCTGCATCTGTTTCTTCCTCGGAAATTTCCTGGTGAAAAATGCAATGAAGTAGCAGACACTTCCGTTTACTATCACGACAATGATAGCTGGCCGGCTCATGCTCCTATCTGTATGTGGTTTGATTATGGGGTTCTGAATGATTTTCTGAAAGAATGGGTAGTTAGGATGGATGAACTGAAATCCGGTGTGATTACCAGAGATGAATATTTTGAATGGAAAATTAACTGGCCGCAGACTTGTGATGGATGTGGAAAATATGAGCCTAAAAAGCAATGGCTCTCTGTAAAATCAAAACTCAGTGAAACTTAGCAAAACTTAAATTCACTGCATTTTTCCTCTTTGGCAAAAGGAAAAGCACTGTAAAACCAATAATTCAGTGGTTTTCAGTGCCCTTTTTCATATTGCTCTATTGAATTTTCCTCATCCCGCCTATATAAGTGAAACTTAGCGAAACTTAAATTATGCCCAATATGGAATATACTTTTTATACCTTGGCGCAGTATCCGGATCCATTACTTTAATATAGCCTCCGTCAACAGCACTGGTAAGAAGTCGAGAGGCTTTCGCTTTCTCTTTTTCTCCCAATCCAAATATTTTTCGAATATCTGAGTTAGAAATCCCCTCAAAATTGACATATGCCAGACATGCCTGCATATAACAAGTACGCATCCGATCTTCTTTCGTGGTTAATTCAAACGGTACTTTCGCAAACAATATTGCTTTTGTAAATTGATTGTTTTGATTTTCAATCCTCGGTGCAAGTAATTCATTTTTGCCGGTTGCTTCAACAATCTTATCATATCCACTGCCACGTTCCTCACAGATACCACATTTATGCATAAATCCGGCAATATTTTCATTTCTGGACACCGGCACCGAATCTACAATTCTTTCAATTGCTACCAGTGGTGCACCAGCATTTGAAAATTCAATTCGATTTTTAAACACTTCTACCATCGGATTTGTACCTCTTTGCTGCAGATCCTGATGTATCATAGCATTTGCCAACAACTCACGGATAGCAATTTCCGGGAAACTGACAACAGATTTCCTTGTTGCTTCTACAATAACCTCTTCCTGCGGAATAATTGTCATAATATACTGCACGATTTCTTCATGCGAAAATGCATAGCCCGCACAGAACTCTTTTTCTCTGATAGCATCCAGTCTGGAATTCTCCTTATACCATATCACCCTCACAGTTCTTCTATGCAAAGATTCAAATTTCTTCAAATCCTTTGCGATCATCAATGCTCCCATATTCGTGATATCCCATGTACCGGCATCATTTCTCTTTATGAACTTTTCATGCTGTAAATCTTCCAATACTTTATCCCGATTTCTCGGAATTGGCATTTCCAGTTTATCATAATACTTTGAGTAATCCAATAATAACACCATTTCATCTTCATCTAAATTTCCCATCGCAATTCGAAGTTCATATGGTGTAGAATCGAATGTTCTCCATAATTCTCTTTCTTTGTCAGGATACTCTTTTAAATTCTTTTTGTTCGTTCCAATTCTTATAAATTCCCCACCAGCGAACTGTACCGGCTGGTTTTCTGCACAAGGAATCTCCATCAGCACAACCATTCCTTCATCCATCGGGACCTCAAAAAATCGGAAATTAATTCTTGGTGAAAGCATTCTGGAAAGCCATGCTTCCAATTCCTCATTTCCCTTTTTCATTTTACGATACTGAAATTCAGTTCCAACAATTTTATGTGTTGTGTCATCCACGCCCCAAACTAAATATGCTTTCGGTCGTTCGCACAACGCAGCTGAATTACTGAGAGCAGAAATATATTCGCCAATCATCTGCGGTTGCTTGTTATTACATTTAAATTCTACCCACTCCGTCTCGTCCGGAAGCTTTGCAAGCTCTCGCACAAGACTTTGCAGATACTCTACTGATCGTATTGCCATGA
>NZ_FR895104.1:0-4005 GCF_000434655.1 Clostridium sp. CAG:43
TGTTGCCAGCGTCGCATCCAATTCGACCCTGCCATACTGTTTAACGATAGCTTCCAGGACCACGCGCGCTCCTTTTGCCTGTGCCTCCCAGAGCGCTATCGCCCGATCCCTTCCAGCGATGCTTTGTTTCAGCATTTTTATCTGCATTTCTTTTCTTTCAATCTCTCTTTTCTGTTTCTGGACAATTCCCACGCTTCTGCCTCCTCATATTTTTTATAGATTTTTTTATAATAAGGGCAATTCTGGTATTCATCTTCACAGAACATCCCCATCCAGTCTGTTCGCTCTCTGATAGATTTGAACGACAGCATATTTTTGACATCAAAGCCTAGATTATTCTCTATGTTTTCACAGGTGATCGTGATTGCCTGCCTGAGCTTTTCCCGCTTTTTTGATAAATAAAACGGGCACTGAATCTTTGCCTCGTCGTTCAATTTTCCTATCCTCCTGCTGCCACGGCCGGTTCCTGCCAAACCAACAAGACCCAGCCGAGTATGTTTTATATATTTCCTCTTATGCTGCTCCATAGCGCCGGTCTGCATCTCTCACAGCTTCTGTGCCGATCTGGGCGTAGCACTGCAGTGTGGTGTCCACCTTGGCATGACCCAGCTTTTCCTTGACCATCTCGACCGGCGCCCCTCGATTAATCATGTCAGTTCCGCAAGTACGGCGAAATGTATGCGGCGATATCTTGAGGCCATGAAGGCGCTCATCGCGGCTCTGAATATCTTTCAGGATGTACTGAATCCCTGCTATGCTCAAACGCTCATAGGGTGCTTTAACTCCCACCAGCAATGCCGGATTGCTGTCTTTGCGCTCATTTAGATAGTCCCGGATATGGAGAGAAGCCTGGGGAGAAAAATATATTTCCCGCTCTTTCCGTCCTTTTCCGTAGATTCTGGCACGGCGATTGACAAAATCCATATCCTCAATATTGAGCTGCACTATCTCCGACACGCGACCACCGGAGGAATAAAGCAGATCCAGAACCGCAAGTTCCCGCTCTGTCCGGCAGGCGCAGCGCATGATCTCCCTCTGCTCCGCTGTGAGGATCGGCTGCATCCGGTACTCCTCTTTTGTTGTTTTGATGTTTTTCAATGGATTTTCTCGCATTTCTTTATTCTCATACGCCCAGGCGAAGAACGATTTCAGTGAGCGAATCTTGCTGTTATAGGTCTTGTCTTTCCATTTCCTCCGGATTTTTCCGAATGCAAGATAGTTCTTGATATGGTATTCGCCCATCTCAAGCGGGCTTACACCTGCGTAGATGATGAGCTGCTTGAGTTCATGTCCATACTGTCGGATTGTTCCAGATGTCAGTCCCCTAAGAATCATATCCTGCTGCCAGAGCTGCATCACTTCATACATTCGATCCGATTCTTCGCTAACTGCTGTAGTATCTTCGTTCCTCGAAAAGCTATAATCTGCCAGATTCATGTAGAGGATCAGCTGCACATCTTTCAGGGCTCCCTCTTTGACATATTCCTGCATCTGTGTCAATATCGTGTTAATTAGAGCACTTGCCGATACCATAAGATTCCCCCTCTCTTGCTTTTTCTGGCTTGATTGGGTATAATTGCGTTATCTCAATCAACTTAGGTTGTACATACCTTCTTTTTTTAGAGGAGCGTGCTATTATTGTCGCTCCTTATTTTTTTCTCTCATATCTGCATTCCAGTTTTCTGCCGCCCGGAGTAAGGCGCCGGATCTTATTTCGATCCTTGTGTATTCCAGCAATATAGTAACCGCCAATCAAACACATATAATCAACGTCTCCGTACCGGTTATTTTTCGGATATGCTACGCAGTGTTTACAGTTCGCGCAGCACTCAATCCCTTCCATCGCCTTCCCCCTCTATCCGGTACCGAATGCCATATTTTCGATATACCTCTTCACCGTATGCCCGGATGTCTATGTTTTTGTCTGAAAAGACTTCGTTCGTTTCCCGGATGACTGCCTCCGAGAACTTTAAGATCCTGGAGTTTTTATTTTCTTCCTGGTTGAGCGGGTATGGCTTCCACTTAAATTTTTCACAAAGAACTTTGACCGGGACTGCCAGGAGCAAGCAGAGGACATTCTGAACGATTTCGCCATCATCCTTCCCGCTCAGCATTTCCTCTCTTCTTTCCCATTCCTCCCTTACCTCTTTCATGATGCTGTCTCGAATCTGTTCTTTTTTTGATTCGACTGCTTTCTTCTCTATCTGTCTGATTTCTTCCGCTGTCAGCTGGTAGCGGACTTTATCCTTCTCCTGCTGCCGGGCGGCTCTTCTCTTTTCTGCCCTTGTCATTCTACCCCTCTTTTCCAGTCTCTCCGGAGATCGGACATGGTCGGATATCCGTATGCCCGGTCATTCTCCGTTTCGACTATGTAACCATAGATATCGTCTTTCTGGATGCTTATTTGCTGCGCTTCTTTTTTAATTTCTTTCCGGTTTCCCACATAGACCGCGCACAGGTAAATGCGTCCTCGTTCAGTTTCTTTCATTCCCACAGCCTCTCGGAATCATTTTCCAGGCAAGAACCTCCACCCGCGGACAGCTTAAATCTTCTTCCCCTTCATAGTCTTCTGGGTTTAGGTCGTAATTCAAGCTGTCGCATTCCATGTCGATGTACCACCAGCCCTCAGTATTTCGCTTTGCCAGGGTAACATAGACTGCTTCCGGATGATCTGTTTTTTCATCATCTGGAACATATTCCTCTTTGTAGTCGCTGATCCAGCGGTGACGTTTTACTGTTGCCAGAACCCACGTTTCCAGCTCCGGCAGTTTTTCACATACAGGAATCCATTCATCCTTGCTTTGTTCAGCTTTCAATTCTCGATGCAAAGAGATCGTTCTCTCCACCATTTTCCGGGCAGTCTCTTCAAATCCCCGGATCTCTTCCGGAGTCTTTCCGGTATCCTCGTATTCTGCCAGTCTGGCGATCAGCTCGTCCTTTTTGGCTGCAGACCAATAGCCGGACTTGATGCCGTTTACTCGTTTACTCGTTAATCGTTCCATTTTTCACCCTTCTTTCATGCAGGTACCCTTTACATTTTCGATATACTTCCGGATCAAACTTTTTCCGTTCATGCTCATATGCGCTGTACTCCGCCGGGCTGCATCCGGCCATTTGCGACATCTGCATTATCGTGAGCCCTACATCTTTCCGCAGCGCTGCTATCTCTCCCGCATACATTCCAAGCCGACCGTTATCTTCCTGGATCTGCATCATCTTCTGAGCTTCTTTAGACTCCGCACACCGAAGTATCTGATTCACCGCGCAAGCTTCGTTTTCACAATCATAAAAGCATCCGTGCTTTCCCCTCGGGCCGTCATAAAACCCTGCTACAAATTTTGTCGGTTCTTTACAGCCAACACACCTCGCATTTACAGACATTTTAAGCAACTCCTCCTCCATCATCTTCTCCTTTTTCCAAGCTTCTTCTATTGTCCAGATATTTGCTGACTGATACCTCATACGCTACGCGCTTCTCGCATTCCGTTTCGCTCAGTTTTTTCATATACTCGCGGCTCTGTATACGCCCCTCAACACACACATGGCTTCCTACACCAAATCTGGATCCATAACGGGCATTTCTTCCCCATACGATACACGGTATATAATCTGTTTTCCCGCATAATCGATTGACTGCCAGAAGCATATCTGCGATTTCTCTTCCCAGCGGTGTCTGGCGATAGATAGGTTTCTTACAGATGTATCCGTCCAGGAAGATCTGATTCGTTCCAGTGTATCCAGCAGGCTCTTCCAGGAGTCGAACATCCTGCGCGAACACGAACAGTATCAAATGGCTTTTTTCTCCGTCGTGGCGGTTGTAGGAACGAAACTGTCCAAGCACCTCCATCGTCGTGCCGCGATAATCTTTAGATATATCCATAAGTCTCTCTGAGATTGAGATTGGGATCACATCCACCTGTCCGCTCAAACGAGTGACAGACAAACTTACGAAATAGAATTTCTCTCCAAACACTTCATGGTTGAATGTAAATTCTGATATCACCT
>NZ_FR895104.1:4018-10408 GCF_000434655.1 Clostridium sp. CAG:43
TATCACCTCGCCAATCAGGCGCACTTTGTTAGTTTCATTTTTTTCTGGCATAGTGTTTTATCTCCTTTTCCTAGTATGTTTTTAAAAATTTATCGTACAGTTTACCATATGCCTCCCGGTACCTGTTTCCATCCTTTTCTTCTGCTGCCTTCCTCTCCTCCCATCTCTTCCGGAAGCGTTCTGATTTCTCATCGTATTCCTCTATCAAATTCTTATTTTCCATATCAAGCTCTTCGCAAATTTCCTCGTAATACCTCTTTTCATCCGCAAAATGATCGTACACCATTTCCTCTACCATCATTTTGGCATCATGTTCACACACTTCCTTGCCGGTCAGCAAGTCCCAGTATGTATCGAGCACATTCGATGTTGTAAACCAATCTCCCTCTGAATCTCTAAACAACGCCACTATGACTTTGGGATCATCTCCATGATGCCCGAACACAAGCGTGTGAACCACTGCGCCGGATGGTTCTTTGTTCTCTACCCACTTTTTCATAGTATCCTCCAAATTTTAAGTTTGCTCTGGAGAAAGCCCCGTTTCTTCGTAGGCATATAATCTCTTTTATTCTCCTTTTGGATTTAAAATTCAAACCTATATTTCTGCTTTATGCCAGGGTATTTCTGATGATCTACCTCGCTAAAAAACATATCATACGGTCGTGCAAATATGTCCCCCTTTTTCACAGGTAACCCTATTGACTCGCCATCGTACAAAGCCTTGTATAACACCAGTTTTTCTTTTGTTTCCGTATGCTCTGCGACTCCCAAAAACTCATATGTAAACAAAGCTCCATTTTCTTCGATCTGCTCTTTTGTAAGCATCTCTCTTTTAAAATGTCTTATGACATCGCCTTTCTTAAATCTCATCTTCCACTCCTCAACATACAAAACAATAATTCGACCATCGACCGTTTCCGGCGACCGCCAAATCATTTAATGCATCTGTTCCTGCTGCCATCCCGGAAATACTGCGCCAACTTCACAAGCGTGGTACTCCCTCCTTCCTTGAACGTGACAACATGGCGATAGATCTTGTCTATGTGCTTCATCCGGATCACGCCAGTTGTTTCTTCTCCCTTTTTCGGGACGCAATCATAAACCCGGATTCGGAAGTTCGGTCTGATATAGTGGCCGATTCTTCTTAATTCCCCGAATGTAATCGGTCCTTTATCCTCTTTAACCTGTACAACATGATCCCACTGTTTCTTGTCATACCACATAAATTCTTTGTCTATCACAGCGCTTTCCACCATTCCCTCGACTTTTGCCCGGCGCATCCGCTCCCGGATCTGCTCTGGGCTGAATCCCGTCATTTCAACGAGTTCAGGGGTTGTCTTGGGTCCATCTTTTAATTTGCTGATGATAATATCTCTCATCTCTGCAGCTCTCATAGCCGCCTCCTTTCCGGCTCCGGTGGAGTTCCGGAGCCTCGCTCTATAGACCAATGGCATATTCGGTAATATATAACTGCCACATAGAGGTTTATTTCTGTATATCTTTCAAAAACTCTACCAGCTCGCTTTCGCTGTCCGGATATTTAGTATAGTTTTCGTGACGGCTCCATTTCGGACTCCCGTCCGTCCTTCTGACCGGCTCCGGACCGCCTACCAGATGATAATACCGGCTGATACGCTTTTCTGTCTTTCTGAGGGTGGTAAGTGTGTCCTCATATTCCTCGACAATCAATTTCGCGCCGTTATCAAAATCATACTTGTAGTAAACCGCGCCGATATGCTTGTCTGCGTACCAGACTCCCCAGGAGCGATAGTCTGCCAGCCATTCCTTTCGCTGGGTATTATTCTTCATAACCGGAAGCGGGGTCTGTTCCTTCGGCTCTTCTTTTTCTTCCGCTGTCTTCTCCCCCGTCAGTGCCTGGATCGCCTGTTCAAATGCCTGCACTTTCAGCGCCCTCGCTCTCACATCATTCACATTGCTACCGCTCGCTTTCCGGAACATTTCCAGGAAGTACTTTTCTTTCTTACAACATGCCTGAAGCAGTTCCAAATCGCTTTTTACTTCCTCCTGCTGCGCGCTTTTCTCACAAACAGGCAGAACCTCTTTCTTTCCCGGTCCCGCACTTTCCCCGTAGGCTCTTTTTCTCACATATTCCGCAACCGAAGTGCGTTTTCCTTCTGTTTTCTTCATTTTTTTACCCCTTTATATGTAAATTGTGTAATATAGTGTGCTCTGCAGATCCGCATACGCATAGGTCGGTATCGCGTCCGGAAGAAGAGGGGCATCCAGTCCCTTTTCTCTCCAATTCCTATGACGGATTTCCGGAATACACTGGAATGAATGTACTTCCTGCTTCATGATTTTTGATAAATCCCCTTTGTGATACTGCATCGTACCGAGATATCCGACATAAACATCACTGCCATCATTGATGATCCGGATCATATCCGGATTACTTAATACCTTTAACAAATCATCCACCGTCATATCCACTGTACCCCCAAAAGATCTAATGTTTTATTCGTGTTTTCGGCATTTTCCTCTGTGTAAAACTTGCCAAATTCCTGTCTAAACAGCTCCCGGCTGTATTTTGATTCAAAAAGCCGTTCCGCTTCCTGCTTCAAGCGAATATCTAATTCATGATTTCCGCCATGCACCCCCGTCTTCGCCCATCGATGGCAGCCAGGGCAGAGATGCACTTTCAAACCATAGTGTTCTGACTTTTTTCTGGCACGGATTCCATAAAAAATATGGTGCACTTCCAGATTCCGCGTATCGCCGCAATTCCAGCACTCGCACGCCCCTACTGGTTCCATTATGCTTTTTGACATACAAATCGCCTCCCGTGTGGTGTCATGAGCTCATAGAGCTGCTGCCACTGCTCCGCATTCCGTATCGTATTCCCCTTAGCATTTTTCCAACTATGCTGCTGCCAGGTGTTGACCCATCCGTTCGACCAGGCTGCTGCCAGGGCATCGTCTTCGGTATAGATTGTTAAAACGCATGGGTTCCGAAGAATGCCGAGGGCGTCAATCAGCGCCTGCAGCGTATTGCTTGATTTCGTGGCGCTGCGCTCCCTGGCAATCTCTTTTCGATGAGTCTTCCCCTTGGCATCGTCAAATTCCAGTGACGCCCAGTATTTACTGGCATTTCCGCCAATTTTTACGGTTACCTCATACATCTTATCCCTCCGCTGCGTCCCGGATCGTCTTGCTGCGCTGGATCTTGATACTGTCTTTTTTTGTCAACGCGATGGTTCCCACGGTTCCATCATTCATTTTTACCGTTACCTTATCCAGTTCTCCGGACAAGATCATATTCGCCGACATCAGCATAAAATTCAGACACTTATCATTAGCAAAGATTCTTTCCGTTTTCTTGCGTACCTTCTTCGCCCGATTCCGCTGCACCTGCCAGTTCTTTGCTTCCTCGCAGGTGCATCTCTCCGTCGCTGCTTCGTTTAACTGCTCCGTACCGAGTTCGACATTCGTAAACATGTACGTCTGACCGCAAAAGATACATGCGCCCATTTCTTCTTTAACACCCTCCGGCAGCTCCCGTTTTTCTTCCATGCTCTTTTTCCTCCATTGCTTTTTTATATTTTTTCCGGATCTCTGCTTTCCGCATCGGTCCTAATCCTTTGATATCAATTGCCTTTTCCAGTGATTCCCTTGCATCCAGCAGTGCCTCTTTGCGGATCGCCTCTTTCTCCAGCTCTCTGGAAACCTCTTCCAGGTAGTCCTGCAATTCCCCGCGGCTCATCCGTTTAATCAGGCGGTACTCCTCTCGATTCAGGTGCATATTTCCTTGGCTTTATCCAGCCCTCTCCTTTCCCGGCAGTGATGCGGACCATCGTATAATACCGGTACGGATAGCCCAGGACATTAATTCCGGTCACGATATCGCCGCGCCGGATCATATACCCAGCAGGCGGCACCGGTTCTTTCTTCCAGGTGTTCGCCTTGATAACCTTGGTTTTAACTACCGGCTTTTTCAGGTTCCGGCTGCGCGAATACGCCAGCTTGTTGGGGTTGTCCTTTTTCCGGAAGCTCTTCTGAGTTTCTTTGATGAGATACGCCGCCAGCTCTTTCACTTCTCCTGCCTCGTAGATAGGTGTGAAATGTGTTCCCCCATACGGCCACAGCTTTTTGATGATCCGGATCGTGTCTCCAATCTCATTGACGATCAAATGATGGTGGATGGCAGCCCGCTCATATTCGGTTACTATGATGTAATGGAGCGGTTCCCCTCTTTTCTGGTACGCTTTTCTCAGGTTCTGGAGAAGTGTTCGGAGAATCTTCTTTGCCTGTTCCGGTGTCGGTCTCTCATCCTTCCGGTAAGTCAGGACTGCGTGATAATCTCCGAAATCAAAATTCGTGGCTATGATTCGGTAGAGCTTCTTAATGCGGCGGCGCTCATTCGCCTCTGCTATCTCTTCCCTGGTCGGCTCCTTCCTCGGTGCCCTCTTATATCCTCTCTTCCCATACCTATTCGAATGTACTTCTTCTACTTCGATGCAATACGGGAGATAACAGCTATTTCTCAAATACGACATTCTACACCCTGCCTAAGTTTAATGACTGTAACGAGTGACTAAACGGCGGCTAAACCCTTGTAAAACTTGACTTTCTCCGCCGTATGCCGTATACTGATCTTGTCACAGATTCGTATACGGTTTAGGGTCAGGCTTTTATGCCTGGCCCTTTTCCTTTTCCGGAATAATTCCCTGGCGATGCTCCTCTTCCGACAGAAGGAACTCAATCAGTTCTTTTGCATGGATGTTTACCAGGCATTCCAGCATATCGCTTTTGTTCCATCTGCTATGCGGATAGCTTCCATCCTCTTCCACGTGTTTCTGGTGCCAAGGAAGAAGTCTTTCAAGACGTTCCTCCTGTTCGTCTGTCGTTTTTACTACGATTACAAGCTCTTGCATTTTTCTCCCCCTACTCTGTATATCCAAGCGGATCCGGTTTCTGGCATTTTCTTTTCTCGATATTGTGAACATATGTTTCGATTTCCAGAAGTGCGATATGCTCCACGGTCATACTTCTCTGACCGATCAGTTCCTGTTTTCCGGTTCTGTTTAGGATAATCGTCTCTGCTTTATTCAGGTCATTCGCCAGCTGCTCCAGCGCCGAATACACCTCATCGCTGACTTCAATCTGGATTTCCTTGTGCTTTCCCATGAGTCCTCCTATAAAAATCTGTTTGATGTAACGACAAGCAGCGCGAAGACTGTCGCGATCAGCAGCACCGCCAGAACGAAGATCGTCTCATACAGCAATCCCTGAAATCTGAGATTCTCGTTCAGCTCCTCCGTTCTCCTTCTCAACTGCATTTCCAGGCGCGCTTCCCTTTTGGGGTTGTATACCTCGATTTCCCTTCTCATCCCGTTCTCCTTTCATTCTCTGGTATCCTGCTGCCGCCATGAAACGGTCAGACAGCAGAGCAGCTATTTCTTCTCGTTCTTCTTTTGTGAGGGTTTCAAAATCGCGGACAGTTCCATTGATTTCGATGTAATTCGTGATTGTCACTCTTACTTCACCCCTTCACATACAGCTCTGAGCAGTTCTGCGACTTCTTTCCCGGTGTAAAGCGGTTCATCGCATCCGGAGTCACCGCCACTGAGGTAGCCCATGAGGTAATAAAGGCATCTCTGGATCCGGAATGTGTCCTTGCAGATATCTTCCTTCACACCCAGATGGCCGCTTTCCGACATTTCGGTAATGATTTCTTCGATTTTCTTCGACATATCCTTATCCTCTCTTTCTGAATTGAATTTTTATCCCCATTCCTTTATACTGACTATATAAGGAGGGGTGTACTATGCCAGATTTCTATTACAAACTTTTACTTGACATTTACAAAAAGCCTTATATTGGCTATGCCGTCTTACGTTCTAAGTATCCGCACAAGCAGGATTTTGAGTTTCAGCAGGCATTTGAGTTCTTTCAGTTTAACGATTACATCGTCATAAATCCTTTTAAATCTGCCGATACAGACACTGGCGAAGTTTTTTCATTTCATAAACCAAACGGTGTTATTAAACCTGTTTCTTTATGTCCGTATATGCATCTGATTCTGTCTGTGAGCGGCACCGCTTATGTAGATGAGAGACGGCGCAGGTTCTGGGGTTTTGTTCTTCCATATGCCATCACCACTGCGATCTCCCTCGCTTCCATCTTCCTGCAGTTTTACAACACCTTTTTCGCTTAACGTGTCATGTTGAACATCATCAGAACGAAGGACAGGAAGAACAAGAGCGCAGGGAGTGCGTACAGCGCATAACCATAATGAAATACCATATGTTCAATCCAGTCTCCTATCCGTTCTCTCCGGCTGCAGACTCTGAATCTCTTTAATTCATTGCAGAGTCTGCGGATTCTTTTACGATCCCCTGCGTTGGTCTCCTGGAGATCTTTCATGATCTCG
>NZ_FR895104.1:10434-11238 GCF_000434655.1 Clostridium sp. CAG:43
TATCTTCTCTGTTTTCTCAAATTCGACCGCCTCCTCTCTATAATTTATGAAGCCTCTAGGTTGTCAGCTTCCTTTTTATTTCCCAGTGCTGCACGGGACCAGAGGGCTGATGCGTAAATCATGACTACTCTCTTGTCCTCATCGCTCATTTCCTTCAGCATCTCAGCTAATTTCTCAGCGTCATTTGTGTGATTGGATGTTTTTTTCATGGCATTGTCTCCTTTCTTTCAAATCCCTTTGTTGTTATATTACAATTATATGTTGGCTAATTTCTTTTGTCAAGCTGTTTTTTGTAATTTCCCAACATTTTTGTTGACATCCAACATTTCAGAATGTATAATCAGCACATAAGGAGGTGTTAATTGTTGAAAGAACGACTTAAAGCGCTTCGCAAGGAGCTACGTTTGACTCAGCAAGAATTTGCTGACCGCGTCGGTATATCGCGCGGTAATATTGGTGCCTATGAAGTTGGGAAAAACGCGCCTAGCGATGCCGTCATATCTTTGATATGTAGAGAATTTCATGTAAACGAAGAGTGGCTTCGGACCGGAAACGGGGAAATGTTCGTGGAAGAAACTCCAGATGAGGAATTTATGAGAATGGCGAAAGCTGTTGCTTCCGGAGATACCGAAGCTGATCGGATGATTCGCAGAACATTGATGTATTTTTATGAAATGGATGATCTGGGTAGAAAAACCCTGATGAATTTCGTCAAATATATTAGTGGAAATGATGAACCATCTGGCGGCACCGAACATTTTCCGGCAACCCCAGAGGAACTCGAAGAGAAATATCCACCAATTG
>NZ_FR895104.1:11289-14562 GCF_000434655.1 Clostridium sp. CAG:43
TAAAAGCGCCCAGCCTTCCGGCTGGGTTTAAAGAATGTAGTAGACTTTTGTCTTAGATTTGAAACTCAGGTTATAATAAAGTGTTTTATTCGCGCGGTAATATAGCGCATACACATTGGTATTATCGTATCTTATGTATTTAACAGACAGCATAAGCTCTCACACCTTTCTATTTCCGAAAGGCTGGGCGCATTCGTCCATTATATCGGATAATGATGCTTTATTTACTTGAGAATTTATCTATCTGATTAAAGTGCTTCGGCATTTCAAAATAAACATATACAATATCGTGAAAAATCAATAACAGATAGGAGGATTTTTTTGAAATGTTATACCCTTTTATGACATTAAATGACAATACGGAAATTGTTCATTCTGAAGTAATTGAAACTTCAGGAAAAGAAGAAGTAGAAGTCCGAATTGAAAAACCCGTTGAGGGTGGTTTCTATTCTGCCACCTGCTGGCTTCCGGAATACCGCTGGGAAAGCATTCAGGGATTCTCCCAGGAAGATATTCATTATTTCCAGGATCTTATAGAATCTGTTGCCCATATTATTCTGCAGTTAGCAAGAGAAGGTGGAATTGAAGGAGGGCTCGATCATGCCGCAGGTTTTTAAAATCGCCGGATATACCGTTTATTTCTGGGTCAACGAAAACGATCCCCTTGAACCTGTCCATGTTCACATAGCCAAAGGAGTTCCTTCTCCCAACGCTACTAAGATATGGATCACAAAATCCGGAAAGTGCCTTTTGTGCCATAATAATTCAAAGATTCCGGATAAACAGCTCCGGATTATCATACAGGTCATCGAAGCCCGGAATAAATCCGTTATAGATTTATGGTATTCAACCTTTAGAGAAATTCGTTTCTACTGTTAAAGAGGATTTTGACCCCTTTAAATAGCAAAACCGCCCGGTATTGGCGTACCGAACGGCTTCACATAGATTTCTCTTACCGGATGCCCGGAAAGATATATTCAAACCTGAACACTTTGAATTATATCATTCTTTTGGGCACCTCGCAAGAGGTGTATTTTTTATACCCTTTTTTAATATTTTTATACGAAAGGATGATCGAAATGAGAATAGGTGCAGCTTATATCCGTGTCAGCACGGACGACCAGCTGGATATCAGCCCGGAATCTCAGCTGGATGAGATCCAGCGATATGCAAAATCGCATGATATTTTGATTCCAGAAGAATATATTTTCATGGAACGAACCGGACGAAGCGGCAAACGTGCCGATAACCGACCGGAATTTCAGCGGATGATCGCAACCGCTAAAGAAAAGCCACAGCCTTTTGAGGTAATCCTTGTCTGGAAATTTTCACGTTTTGCCCGGAATCAGGACGAAAGCACATTTTACAAAGGAATGCTCCGAAAGAAATTGAAGATTGATATTGAAAGCGTCTCGGAGCCCATCATGGAAGGAATGTATGGGCGGCTTATCGAAATGATTATCGAGTGGCAGGATGAGTTTTATTCTTATAACCTTGGGGTCGAAGTAAAACGCGGAATGGCAAAGAAAGCCGAACTGAAAGGATACCAGCTCGTTCCTCCGCTTGGCTATGCCGCGGTCGGGAACGGAAAGCCTTATGTGATCCGCGAGGATGAATACAAGATTGTGGAGATGATTTTCCATATGTACGCGGTTGACCGCCTGGATATGACTGCGATCGCCCGTCAGCTGAACGCTTCCGGATATCTTACGCGCCGGGGAAATCCGTTCGAGAAGCGATCAATCGACCGAATCATACAGAATCGTTTTTATGTCGGAACGGTAGAATGGAATGGTTTTTCTTTTGAAGGGACGCACAAAACAAGGGCATCCGTGACAGAATTATTTGAACAGTGCCAGGAACGCCGGAAAGCTGAATTTCGCCCCATGAGGCACCGGAACGTGTCAACATGTAAACACTGGCTCTCCGGGCTGATGAGGTGTTCTGTGTGCGGGGCAACCTTATCTTACACCGGTAGTGGAGCCGTTCCATATTTCACCTGCTGGAAATATTCCAAGGGGTTGCACCCAGAATCCTGTTCGATCAGCGTCAAGAAAATGGAACGGATTGTTCTTAGGTCCCTGGATGGCATCCTGGAAAGCGGACATTTTGAGTACACACCTGCTGCCAGCGCGTCCGGTTCCCCCGCAGATCCATCCAACGAAATCCAGTCCATACATACCCAGCTCGACCGGCTCAGGCACCAGGAAGAACGCGCCCGGATTGCCTACGAAAACGAAGTTTACACTCTGGACGAATACAAAGAAAGCAAAGCCCGCCTGCGATCAGAGATTCAGCGGCTGTCCGATGAGCTGCAGCGTCTCCTTGAACAGCCCACCGAATCTGCACCGCCGCAGAAGGAGCTTCTTGACCGCGTCCGGAACGTCCGCGATCTCCTGGCATCTCCTTCTGTGGGCTTCGAAACCAAAGGGAACGCGCTGCGGAGCATCTTGAAATGCATCATTTTCGATCGGAAGACCGAGCATTTTGATTTTCAATATTATGCATGAAATAGCGGAGAACCTTGAAAAATAAGGCTCTCCGCTTATTATAGGTTACTGCACTTTAGACCGCCATACTGGCTCATTATATATTGCGCGATCTTCGGATTCGGCGTCTTGATATTGACTGGATATTGTAATCTTTTTTCATATCTCCACATACGCTACACCTCCCCTTCCCACGGCCAGCGCTCTGTAAGCCAGGACCATGTGCATGCATCGTCCGCATCCTCGATCGTGAGCGGTCCAAACGATGCCTCATACGCTTTAACAGCTTCTTTCCGAAGTGCCACCACATACCGGTAATAATTCAGCGCATTCCTGTCATCCGGGTGGGTGTCCAGATAGAGAATCACATCATCCATTGCAAAGCTGGCATCATCAATCCGTTTCATCAATTTTCTGGCAGTCTCATTCATCAGCAGGCACCTCCCATCATAAACGGCAGATCCAGATCCGGAAAAATAGTTCCCCGCCTGAATGCGGTTTCCAGCGCATACGGCTGCTGCCAGGACTGAATCGGTACATATCCCATGCCGACCGGATAATTTCCGCCTCCCAGAAATGTCTGCGGCGGCCTGTTTCCTCCTGTCTGCGGATACGGGCGGGCAGGTCTGATTTCTGGCCCCTGCGGGCAAAATGCCCCATTTTCCGAAACAGGATGCACCGAACCAGCACAAGGTATTTCCGGCGGACAGGTTGGCGGTGCGGTATTTATGCAGCGATTGCCAGAAATGCCTGCCACCGGGCATGACATAAGAGGCATTCCCGA
>NZ_FR895104.1:14597-18003 GCF_000434655.1 Clostridium sp. CAG:43
GGCATTTTTCCGGCTGGAGTTATCCTGATAACCATTCATATTTCATTCTCCTACAAAAGCAATTATACTTTATCTTATGCAGGAAATATATAAATGCGATCGCCGCTGAAAAACAGAGCGATCATTATGTACTATTTTTTACAAAGGTAACTGATAACATCTTTTCTGGTAATAATACCGATAAAATTTTTCTGATCATCCAGCACCGGCACGAAATTCTGGTTCATGATCTTTCCCAGAAGATCTTCCATATCCGCATTGACAAGTACCGGCTGATTATCGGAACGGCGTGGAATCTCAGTGATCCGCACTTTTTCCAGTCCTTTCTGCACCAGATCTGTCTTATTTTTGAGTCCCCACAGCAGGTCGCCCTCGGTTAATGTCCCTGCGTAACGCCCTGCCTTCGTGATGATCGGCACCGCAGAATACTTGTACTTTTCCATCGTATCCATTGCCTGCCCAACCGTGTCCTCCTCATTCACATAAATGACTTCACTTTTCGGTGTCAGAAAAAATAATATATTCATGGTTTACCTGTTCTCCTTTCATCTTTCCCCATACGTCCCCCATACGTATCTGTAGATTTTGTATATTTTCGTTCAAATCTGCCTTCGTTCTTCTTGATTATACCAAATCCGTCCAAAAAAGATATAAAGAAATCCTTATTTTTCCATCAAATTTTTCTATAATCGGTACTGTTCATACCCGTGACCAGTAACTATATTCCGCTCCTAATAACCCATCTCCTCATCCACAAACACAACCTCTACTTCCATCCCATTACTCGGACGCTCCAGGATCACGATCGAATGGCAAATCCGTGCCGGGCTGTTGCAGTCTACGCAGACGCCCGTTTTCGCACACGGGGTCTGGACCTGCAGACGGGCTGCGTTCTTCGGTGCTGCGATCTGTTTTGCACGTTCCATCGCAGATGTCAAATCCGGACAAACTTTATTGTTTCCAATGACAAAATATACTTTTTCCGGTCCGAATAAGGTCTGCGACACGCGGTTTCCGGTTCCATCGATATTGACCAGTTCTCCGGTTTTGGAAACACCATTGGCGCTGGTTATGTACACCTCGGCACTTCTCGCTTCCACAAGCGTCTCGCGCCCCACCTTTTTCCAGTGCCAGATCACCTCATTTTTCTCGGAAAGTGCTTCATAAAGTCCCATCTCCTGTGCCGTCACGCTTCCGCCTATCGCAACTTTTTTCCCGGAAATCTGATCTTTCAGATAGTCCAACGCAGCCTCCTTTGTATCAAAGAAACTCGTTTTAAATCCGTGACGCTCAAAATTATTCTTCAGCAGTTCCTGTTCCATCTTTGTCCTCCTTATTAAATCGTTCAATTTATAGTAACTTTTATTTATAACCTACATTGACAGCCTTTGGTCTTTGAAAATATTCGTACTTTATCTATAGTATATCAAATATTGGCAGAAAAACAAGGCAGAGCAAATTAGCTGCCCGCCTTGCTTCAAATCAACAAAATTCCCTGTCTTCATGTTTTCATACAGCAGCTTTCTGTTTCAAAACCACCTGTCACAAAACACAAACTTATCCCTTCATTTCCAATTTCTGCCACAGCCAGAACCAGACTGCAAGGCGCATCATAAACAGCATTTCAGCCTGTCATTCCAGATAATCCAGCGCATCCACCGGTTCTCCGTCGTGCATCAGCTCGAAATATACGTTATTTCCCTCAATCGAATAGTATTTGGTCGGCTCCGCCACATATCCGAGTATCGTATCTTTTGCCACATACTGCTTCTGCGCCACCTGAACGTCTTTGAGCTGTCCACAGACCGCCGTGTAGCCGCTTCCCAGATCCAGCACAACATAATTGCCGATCTCCTCATTAGAACCGACTTCGGTTACCTGCGCCTCGGCGGGTGCGGCGACCGGCTCACTCACATCGCCCTGGATAATGAGTGCCGGATTGCATTTGTATTGATCGAGCGTCGGAAAATAGATGGTCGAATCCATGCTGTAATCGAGAATTACATTGCCCTGGACCGGCCAGCTTAAACGATCGGTTCCATTGTAGGAAAGAGCGCGTGCGGCAGCTGCTCCGGCTCCCAGACTGCTCTCTTTTTCCTCCTCCATCGGCTTCTGATCGGCTTCATCCCGGTTATTGACCGAATACGAGGCGTCCGAACTTCCTGCCACCTGTGCGCGTGTTTCCGCCTGTCCGTCGTTTTCTTCTAAACGGTTCTGCGGCATCTCTTCCGCCAGGATTCCCTCCGTCTGCGGCACATCCAGATACGGATTTTTTCCATCCTGCGCATTATCTTTTCGAATTTTTACGGTTCCTGCTGCGGCTACGATTGTCAGCAGACCAAGCACTGTCATTACCAGAACAAGTTTGTCCCTGAATAACTGTCTTACTTTATTTTTCACGTTTATCACCTCGGTATTAGTCTTGCCGAAGTGAATCGTTTTATTCAGAAACGATTTGAATATTTTTAAAATAATGCTTTAAAATTTCTTCCGCGCTGCTCCCATTCTCCGCCATGAGTCCCGCCCCGTACTGCGACAACCCGTAACCATGCCCGCGCCCATAAGTAACACAGCGGATTTCGTCCCCGTCTTCCTCGAGGGAAAAAGCTGGCGACGGCACGCCTAACGCATAGCGCACCGCGTCCCCGCTGTATGTCTCCGCCCCAATCTGCACGGTTTCCACATAACCGGCGCTGTCCCGTTTCACGATCTGAATCTCCTCCAGAATCCGATCTTCTTCCAGATTTTCCAGATCCGGGTGTTCTCCCAATGCATTCAGTCCTTCTTCCAGACGTTTTTTCAGTTCTTCCCGTGTCATGCCCTGCCGCGTCAGGTAGCCGCCAGCGCCCTCGTCCTCCTTTGCCGCAACCGACGCCAGATACGGATGCGCCTCATCCCCTTCGCGCGTCCGCCCCGCGCTCACTGCATGAAACAGCGGCTCAATATAATCCCCAGCCCAGATCGCCGTCTGTCCTGCGCTCTCCCGCACCGCCCCACAGATCGTCTGGTAATATTCCGGCATTCCAGCCGCCTCAAACCGGCTCTCGATCTGCTCCGGCTCCAGATAATCCATATCTAGCGCCGATTCCTCGATCGAATCTGCCCCGTCCATCTCCCGGTACAGCGCTGTCCGCGCCAGAATTGCCTGTGCCTTGACTGCCTCCTTCGGATAGCCGTCCGGAATCTGCACTGCAGTCAGACCGATCAGATATTCTTCCAGTGGGACAGCATACCCGGTTCCGTTGTTGCGGCCGCCATCCGGCCGCCATCCTCCCGATCCAGAAGGATGTGCCGACCATCCGTCTGACTTTCCCCTCCAGATGTTCTATCTGAATTTCCTCCGATTTTTCCTCCATCCGCCCCCTGCACACGCCCGGAAACTGCCAGTGTTGTGATATATGGGATC
>NZ_FR895104.1:18040-30605 GCF_000434655.1 Clostridium sp. CAG:43
GGCAGTTCTCTTCTTCATTTCGGTTCTCCTGTTTTGACTGTTCCAGTACGGTTTCACACATTTTCTGTTTTGCCATACCAGTAAACTTATGGTTTCAATGCCTTACAAACCTGCTTCTTTTCTCTGCCTTCCTTATCTTATGACAGGCACTCAAAAAATATCACAAGTCTACGCTCCGGCTTCTCCTCCGCCGCCCTTTGCAGTCTCTTCCAGTTTCCCCTCTATCATTCTTTTACTCCCCCAGCGTCACACCATCCAGCAGCCAGCGGAACCATCCCTTTTTCTTCATCACCACAGTTCCATGAAAGTCCATCGTCTTCTCCGGTGCCAGCACCTCATCGCCTTTTCCAGGCAGAAACGCACCGAAACCGTGTAGTCATACGTCCGCGCCTTCTTCTCCCGCCCCGTCTCGCTCAGCTGGCAGTTCGTCACATACACGCGTTCCACCGGTGCGGAAAACTGCGATAATAAAAGGACATACGGAAGCCCCGTCTGCTCCAGCGCCTCGCATCCAGCCTCGGTTGCCGTCTTTCCATACTCTTTCGCATAGATCGCCGTCAGACCGTCCTGATACACCTCATCCAGATCAAACGCCCGGTTCGCCGTATAAAGCGAATAGATTTCCTTTTTCGCCTGCTGATAGGCGCTGTTTTTATAAGAAGCAAACAAAAACAGCGAAATGATAAAAAAGAGGGAAGCACCCACAAGAGGAACCGAAAATCCTTGTGTCCCCGGTCTTTTTCTGTATCCTCTCATAGTGTGTCCTCCCTCTTTTTACTCCTTTTACAGTGCCTTTACATCATCATCGTCCACATGGATCTTCTCCAGATGCCAGATGTCGCGCACATACTCCTCGATGGTACGATCAGAGGAGAATTTACCAGCGCTTGCTGTGTTGAGCATGGCTGCTCTCGCCCACCAGTTCTCGTCACGGTAAGCTGCCTCGACGCGTTTCTGTGCTTCCGCATAGGAACGGAAATCTTTCAGGATGAAGTAGGTATCTGCCTTGGCACTGTTCTTTGTATTTAACAGAGAATTGTAAATATCGCGGAACAGCTCCGGATCCTGCGGTGAATAGTAGCCGTTGATGAGCTGCATCAGCACGCGGCGGATATCCTGGTCGGTGTTAAAGATCTCCTCCGGGTTGTAACCGCCGTTGTTCTCATAATTGATAACCTCGTCAGCGCTCAGACCGAAGATAAATGCGTTCTCCTTGCCTACCTCCTCGACGATCTCCACGTTCGCACCATCCATCGTGCCCAGCGTCAGCGCACCGTTCAGCATGAACTTCATGTTGCCGGTACCGGACGCCTCCTTGCTGGCGGTGGAAATCTGCTCGCTGACATCCGCTGCCGCAAAAATCAGTTCTGCGTTGGAAACGCGGTAATCTTCGATAAACACAACTTTCAGCTTACCATTGATGGATTTATCATTGTTGATAACATCTGCTACGGAGTTAATCAGTTTGATCGTCTTCTTGGCAATCTGGTAACCTGCCGCTGCTTTCGCACCAAAGATAAAGGTTCTCGGAACCATATCCATGTTTGGATTGTCTTTGAGCTGGTTATACAGGTACATTACATGAAGAATATTTAAAAGCTGTCTCTTGTACTCATGGAGACGTTTTACCTGTACATCGAAAATGGAACGCGGATCAACGTCGATTCCGTTGTGTTCCTTGATGTATTTTGCCAGGCGCAGTTTATTCTGGTACTTGATGTTCATAAATTCCTGCTGGAATTTCGGATCATCGACGTATACTTTTAATTTTGCCAGGTGCGGAAGATCGGTAATCCACTCGTCGCCAATCTGCTCCGTGATCCAGTCTGCCAGAAGCGGGTTGCCATGCAGCAGGAAACGACGCTGGGTGATACCGTTTGTCTTATTGTTAAATTTCTCCGGCATCATCTCGTAGAAATCTTTCAGCTCCTGATTTTTCAGAATCTCGGTGTGAAGTTTTGCCACACCGTTGACGGAATATCCGGCTACGATCGCCAGATGTGCCATCTTGACCTGACCGTCAAAGATGATCGCCATCTTTTTAACTTTCTCATAGTTATTCGGGTACTTATTCTGTACCTCGATCAGAAAACGGCGGTTGATCTCTTCCACAATCTGGTATACACGCGGAAGCAGGCGGGAGAACAGCTCGATCGGCCATTTTTCCAGTGCCTCTGCCATGATAGTGTGGTTGGTGTATGCACAACATTTTGTTGTGATACCCCACGCCTCATCCCAGTTTAAGCCTTCCTGATCCAGGAGCAGGCGCATCAGCTCAGCAACTGCCACGGTCGGATGCGTATCGTTCATCTGGAATACGATCTTCTCCGGCAGTTTGTGAATATCATCGTTTGTCTCTTTGAATTTCTTCAGAGCAACCTGTAAGCTGGCAGAAATGAAGAAATACTGCTGTTTAAGACGCAGCTCTTTACCCGCATAGTGGTTGTCGTTCGGATAAAGGACCTCAACCAGGTTCTTCGCCAGATTCTCCTGCTCGACCGCCTTCTGGTAATCACCCTTGTCAAATGCAGAAAGGCTGAACGTGTCGATCGGCTGTGCATCCCAGATACGCAGGGTGTTGACTACGTTATTGCCGTAGCCGACAATCGGCATATCATACGGAACTGCCAGAACAGACTGATAACCTTCCTGTACAAAATGGTTGCGCTCACCGTCCCACTCGGTCTTGACATAACCGCCAAATTTAACCTCGGTCGCATACTCCGGGCGGCGAAGCTCGAACGGATAACCGTTTTTCAGCCACTCATCCGGCACCTCCACCTGATAGCCGTCTTTAATTTTCTGCTTGAACATACCGTAATGGTAACGGATGCCGCAGCCGTAAGCCGGATAACCAAGAGTTGCCAGGGAATCCAGAAAACATGCTGCCAGACGCCCCAGACCGCCGTTTCCAAGTGCCGGATCCGGCTCCTGATCCTCAATCGCATTGAGGTCAAAACCAAGCTCTTCCAGTGCTTCCTTCACTGCTTTTTTCGCACCCAGGTTGATGATATTGTTACCAAGCGCACGTCCCATCAGAAACTCCATAGAAAGGTAATATACCTTCTTTGCGCCTGTCTCGTCAAACTGCTTCTGAGTTGCAATCCAGTCGTCGATAATCACATCCTTGATCGCATAGGACACAGCCTGGAATATCTGCTGCGGTGTCGCCTCGTCGATCGTTCTGCGGTACTGGTTCTTTACATTTTCGATAATACTCTTTTTAAACTCTTCTTTGCTGATCTCGCGCATCCTGTCCTCCTAATATTCGTAGTATCACGGTTTCCCGCCAGGCACATCAGTCAGTCGTTTTCTCAACACCAAACATACCTTTTTCGCCATTGATATCCCACTCTTTTGTGTATCCGCCCATGGTGCCAATCAGGATATTATCAGCCAGAACCTCTTTCTTGATTTCCTCTGTATGGTTCTTTAAAATTTCTGCAAGTTTATCATTTCCGTCCTGGAAGACGTTGATATGGTTCATTACCTCAAAACCGGCTTCCTTACGCATCGTCTGAATCTTACTGATGATCTCGCGGACAAAGCCCTCTTCAATGAGTTCCGGTGTCAGATTGGTGTCCAGAACAACGGTAACGAAATTGTCACCCTCAGATACAAAGCCCGGTACCTGTGCCATGTCAATCAGAAGATCTTCTTTTGCCAGCTCTACCTTTGTACCGTCCTGCGTCTCAAAGCTTAAAAGGTCGGTTTCATTTAAGGTATCCATCGCCTGATTTCCGTCCAGACCTGCAAGAATCTCTTTGATCTCGTTTACATACTTGCCATACTTGCGTCCAACAGTACGAAGCTGCGGCTTGAAGCTGTAGGAGGTAAATGCGCGGACATCATCCGTGAACTCTACCTTCTTCACATTCAGCTCATCCTGGATGATTTCCTGATAGAACTCCGGCAGAGCGGTCTCTGCCTTCACGAACATACGTCCGATCGGCTGACGGTTCTTGATGTTAGCAGTATTTCTTGCTGCACGACCCAGAACAACAACCTTCAGGACTTCTTCCATCTTCGCTTCCAGATCCTTGTCGATGTGCGCCTCATTTGCAACCGGGAAGTCGCACAGATGGATGCTCTCCGGTGCCTCTTTATCCAGACTGCGAACCAGATTCTGGTAAATGTCTTCGGTCATGAACGGAATCATCGGAGCCGCTACCTTCGCTACGGTTACCAGTGCGGTGTAGAGTGTCATGTACGCATTGATCTTATCCTGTTCCATTCCTTTTGCCCAGAAACGCTCACGGCTTCTTCTGACATACCAGTTACTCATATCATCGACGAAATCCTGGAGCGCTCTTGCAGCCTCCGGAATGCGGTAGTTGCCCAGATCGTCGTCCACCTCTTTGATGAGGCTGTTTAACTTAGACAGCAGCCATTTGTCCATAACCGGAAGTTTATCGTATTCCAGCGTATATTTGGTTGCGTCAAAATTATCAATATTCGCATAGAGTACAAAGAATGCATAGGTATTCCAGAGAGTACCCATGAAACGTCTCTGTCCCTCGATAACGGCTTTTCCGTGGAAACGGTTCGGCAGCCACGGTGCACTGTTAATGTAGAAATACCAGCGGATCGCGTCAGCGCCGTAAGTCTGCAGTGCATCGAACGGGTCAACCGCGTTGCCCTTGGACTTACTCATCTTCTGTCCGTTCTCATCCTGGACATGCCCCAGAACGATAACATTCTTGTACGGCGCCTTGTTAAAGATCAGGGTCGAGATAGCTAACAGGGAGTAGAACCATCCACGCGTCTGATCAACCGCCTCGGAGATGAAATCTGCCGGGAACTGCTGCTCAAACAGTTCTTTATTTTCAAATGGATAATGATGCTGTGCAAATGGCATGGAACCGGAATCAAACCAGCAGTCGATAACCTCCGGTACACGGTGCATCTGTTTGCCGCACTTCGGGCAGGTGATCGTCACATCATCGATGAATGGGCGGTGAAGCTCAACCTCTCCATTTGCCTCCTGATCCATCTCTTTTGCATATTTTTTCACAACGTCCGTGTAGTTCGGGCTCATAGATTTTAATTCTGCCTGGCTTCCGATCGCGTGCTGGCAGCCGCACTCGCACTCCCAGATATTTAATGGAGTACCCCAGTAACGGTTACGGCTCACGCCCCAGTCCTGGACATTCTCCAGCCAGTCGCCGAAACGCCCTTTACCGATGCTCTCCGGAATCCAGTTGATCGTGTTGTTGTTGCGGATCAGGTCATCCTTGACTGCGGTCATCTTGATGAACCAGGATTCACGTGCATAGTAGATAAGTGGTGTATCGCAGCGCCAGCAGTGCGGGTAGCTATGCTCAAATACCGGTGCAGAGAACAGAAGTCCGCTTTCTCTTAATGCTTTCAGAACCTCCGGATCGGCTTTCTTGCAGAACATACCAGCCCACGGAGTCTCCTTCGTCATCTCGCCCTTGCCGTCTACCAACTGTACGAACGGAAGGTCATATTTTCTGCCGACCTTGGAGTCATCCTCACCAAATGCCGGCGCGATGTGTACGACACCGGTACCATCGGTCAGTGTTACATAATTATCGCAGACAATGTAGAATGCTTTCTTATGCTGTTTTTCACAGGTTGCTACGGCATAGTCAAATAATGGCTCATACTCTTTATATTCCAGATCTTTTCCGACAAAGGTTTCCAGGACATCGTAAGTGCCCTCGCCCAGAACGGTATCACACAGCGCCTGCGCCATATAATAAACCGTGCCATCCTCTTTCATTTTTACCTTTACATATGTCTCGTCCGGATTTACACAGAGCGCCACGTTGGACGGAAGTGTCCACGGGGTGGTCGTCCATGCAAGAATGTATGCATCTTCGCCCTTTACCGGGAATTTAGCAATCGCAGAACGCTCTTTGACGTCCTTATATCCCTGTGCCACCTCATGGCTGGACAGCGGGGTGCCGCAGCGCGGGCAGTACGGTACAATCTTGAAGCCCTTATAAAGAAGTCCCTTGTTCCAGATTTCTTTTAATGCCCACCACTCAGACTCAATGAAGCTGTTGTGGTAGGTAACATACGGATGCTCCATGTCTGCCCAGAAACCAACGGTGTTGGAGAATTTTTCCCACATTCCTTTGTATTTCCAGACACTCTCTTTACAGTGCTCGATGAACGGCTCCAGACCATACTGCTCAATCTGCTCCTTGCCGTCCAGTCCCAGCATCTTCTCTACTTCCAGCTCAACCGGAAGACCGTGAGTATCCCATCCAGCCTTTCTCGGAACCATGTAGCCCTTCATCGCGCGGTATCTCGGAATCATATCCTTGATAACACGGGTCAGCACGTGTCCGATGTGCGGCTTGCCGTTTGCGGTAGGCGGTCCGTCATAGAATGTATAGGTCGGTCCCTGCTTACGGCTGTCGATACTCTTCTTAAAAATCTGCTCATCTTCCCAGAACTTCTCAATGTTCTTTTCACGTTCCACGAAATTCATGTTTGCCGGAACTTTGTTGTACATGATAAATTCCTCCTAAAAATATGAAATAAAGTTTTTATTTCATAGAATGTCTTTTTCTATGAAATAAAAATGGACCCATCCTGTAACAGGACAAGGGCCCACTTGCTTTTAACCACCTATTACTGCATACCTTTATATGCGCTCCCTATAACGGAGGAAACCGTCGGTACTTACTGAATTTTCCTTCCGGGCGCTGTCAGAAACGGCGCTCAGACTTCCAAAAATGGTTCAGCCCGAAGCTCCGGAGTGATCTTCGCATCCGCCTTACTCACAGCAGGCTCTCACCGTCCCTGCCTCGCTCCCGCTTTCCGTGCGGCGCTACTGTCTCCATCATTGCTTTTCCTATCATAATTAGTAATCAAATCACTAACATGGACATTGTATCTTTTTTCCAGATGGTTGTCAAGGAATGTTTCGGATATGATTCACATGTTATAAAATTATCATTATTTTGCCATTCCCCTGATTTTATGGTATAGTATATAAAATATGTCTGTCTTTACTTTAAAAAACAGACACAGACATTCATTGCAAATATAAACAATGAAGTATACTATATATAAAAAGAAGGACGTGCCCGCAGCCGTCTTTCGCAACAAAGGAGAATATTATGGAGCCAAGAAACCTTACCCTATTGACCGACCTGTATGAACTGACGATGATGCAGGGCTATTTCCGGGAGAAAGATGCCAACGAAACCGTCATTTTTGATGCGTTCTACCGCACAAACCCGGATGGAAATGCGTTTTCCATCTGCGCCGGCTTAGAGCAGGTCATTGACTATGTGAAAAATCTTCACTTCGATGATGCCGACATCGAATACTTACGCGGACTCGGCATTTTTGATGAAGATTTCCTCGAATATCTTCACAATTTCAAATTTTCGGGTAACATCTACGCAATCCCGGAAGGCACTGTTGTCTTCCCGCGTGAGCCCCTCGTCAAGGTCATCGCGCCGATCATGGAAGCACAGCTGGTTGAGACTGCCATCTTAAATATCATCAACCACCAGAGCCTGATCGCGACCAAAACCTCCCGTATCGTCTTCGCCGCACGCGGGGACGGAATCATGGAGTTTGGGCTTCGCCGCGCGCAGGGTGCTGACGCCGGTACCTATGGCGCCCGCGCTGCCATGATCGCCGGCTGTATCGGCACTTCCAATGTACTGGCCGGAAAACTATTTGACGTTCCGGTCAAGGGAACCCACGCACACAGCTGGATCATGAGTTTCCCGGATGAGCTGACTGCGTTCCGCGCTTATGCAAAGCTCTATCCGAGTGCCTGCATCCTGTTAGCCGATACCTATGATACCCTGGGTTCCGGTGTTCCGAACGCGATCCGCGTCTTCCAGGAGATGCGCGACGCCGGTATCCCGCTGACTTTCTACGGCATCCGCCTCGACAGCGGCGACCTTGCATATATTTCCAAGAAAGCCCGCAAGATGCTGGATGACGCCGGATTCCCGGATGCAGTCATCTCCGCCTCCAACGATCTGGATGAATACCTGATCGACAGCCTGAAGATTCAGGGCGCTGCCATCACGTCCTGGGGTGTCGGCACAAACCTCATTACCTCCAAGGACTGCCCTTCCTTCGGCGGCGTTTATAAGCTGGCTGCCATCATGGACCGTCACACAGGCAAATTTATCCCGAAGATCAAGCTTTCGGAAAATACAGAAAAGGTTACCAATCCGGGCAACAAGACCATCCAGCGAATCTATGACAAAGAGACTGGCAAGATTATCGCAGATCTGATCTGTCTCGTGGATGAAGAGTTCGATGAGAAGAATTCCCTTCTGCTCTTCGATCCGATCGAGACATGGAAAAAGACACACCTCGCGCCGGGCACCTACACCATGCGCGAACTTCTCGTTCCAATCTTCAAAAACGGCGAATGCGTTTACGAGTCTCCAAAGGTTATGGACATCCGCGAATACTGCAAGAAAGAACAGGAGACGCTGTGGGATGAGTCCCGCCGTCTGGTAAACCCGCATGAGATTCATGTGGATCTCTCCAACGAGCTGTGGCATATGAAGGCACAGCTGTTAGACAGCTATCATTATACAAGCAACTAGTAGATAAAATACGAGTAAATACCATGTTCAGGCAAGTTTATTGCTGCCGGACATGGTATTTTTTTCTTTAACGCTTCCATAAAATTTGCAAAATAAAAACGAATGTGTCTCCAAGGAAATTCCTATTACACAAAAACTGCCGCCAAATACATCCGGCTGCCAGCCCTATTCTTTGAAAAGTCCAGCCCGCCATTGTATTCCAGCGACAGTTTTTATATGAATCGTATCTTTATTTTTTTAAATCTATATCAAATATGATATCAATTACTCATCCCAGTTATGGTAAGTAGCCTGTACGTCATCATCCTCATCCAGAAGATCCAGGATTCTCTGCATCTTTTTGATGGATTCCTCATCGGTAAGTTCTACCCAGTTCTGCGGAATCATGGTAACATCTGCTTCCATCATCGGAACGCCAGCCTTCTCCAGCGCCTCGCGGACTGCAGAGAAATCTTCCGGTGCGGTGATCACTTCGTAGCTGTCCTCCTCCTCGGAGAAATCCTCAGCTCCTGCATCCAGTGCAAGCATCATCAGCTCATCTGGATCCATCTCGCACTCTTCTTTGTCGATGATGATCTGACCTTTTTTATCAAACATGAAGGACACGCTGCCCGGAGTACCTACGTTTCCGCCGCCCTTGGTAAATGCGCTGCGGACATTCGCTGCGGTACGGTTCTTGTTGTCGGTCAGGGTATCTACGATGATAGCGACGCCATTCGGACCATATCCCTCATATGTAAGATTCTCGTAATTGACAGAGTTTGCATCTCCGGCTGCTTTCTTGATACCACGATCGATGGTATCGTTCGGCATATTGTTCGCTTTTGCTTTTGCAATCACATCACGCAGACGGCTGTTGTTTGCCGGATCCGAACCACCTTCCTTAACAGCTACGGCAATCTCACGACCGATAACGGTAAAGATTTTTCCCTTTGCTGCGTCGTTTCTCTCTTTTTTGTGCTTAATATTGGCGAACTTTGAATGTCCTGACATAAAATAACACTCCTCTTTCTATCTTCTTTGTTGTATCTTTTCGCTCATCAGCTTTTATATCACGCCGATTTCGGCACTAAAAAGCTGCATCTTAACTATTTTAACACCATTCTGTATGCTTGACAAGGGGTTCGCGGCTGATTTTATGTATCCAGTTCCAGACTGACCTTCAGCGCACGGTCCACCTCCTGTAAAAGCGCCCCGTCGATATGACAGATTTTCTCTTTCAGCCGCTGCTTATCGATCGTGCGGAGTTGTTCCAGTAAAATGACCGAATCCCTCACCATCGCACAGCGGCGCGTGTTTAATTCCACATGCGTCGGCAGCTTGGCTTTGTTCATCTTTGATGTGATCGCCGCGCAGATCACGGTCGGGCTGTGCTTGTTGCCGATATCATTCTGGATGACCAGCACCGGGCGGACGCCGCCCTGCTCTGAGCCGATGACCGGTCTTAAATCTGCGTAATAAATATCTCCTCGTCTGATAACCACTCGATTCACACTCCGTCCAAACTATTTTAAGATATAAATAACTGCTTTGTACTTTCACAGCTCCACAGTCCGTTTATACCGTTAGTATGGACAGATTTACACCGCCTATACGCGGGTCGTCCCATAAATGCATCCGGCAGTCCAGGTTCCCGGCTTTGCCGAAACTATCTACTTTATCTTATGAATCCTTTTTCTAAATGGTTCAAACACCGGCTTTACTCCATAAAATCCTCATACCGATCATCATTATAATCCTTTTTCCCGACGATCTTTCCACCTCTCACGTACACGCGCGGCACACGTTTTCCAAGCACGCATGGGATCTCATAGTGGAAACCGCCACTCCATTCCGCCAGCTCTTCCATCGTGATCTCGTCGTCCCCGTCGCGTCCGACCAGCGTTACCCGCGTGTCCTCAGCAGCCTCCGGGATATCGGTCACATCGATCATGCACTGATCCATGCAGACGCGTCCCAGAATCGGTGCGCGGTGTCCATGAATCAAGACATAACCCTTTCCAGAGAGATTTCTCGGATAGCCATCGCCGTATCCGGCGCCAATCGTCGCGATCCGCATCGGACGGTCCGTCACAAAGGTTCCGCCGTAGCTGATCGGCGTGCCCGGCTCCACTTCCTTAACATAGGTAATAAAGCTGCGGATCTCCATCGCCGGGTAAATCTTCATGTTCCGCTCTACCTCATCCGACGGATACAGACCGTATACCGTGATACCGGCTCTCGCCGCATCCAGTCCCATCCGCGGCAGTTCCATGATCGCCGCGCTGTTCGCACAGTGGCACATCGGAATATGAACGCCTGCAGCTTCCAGACCTTCATGGAATTTCTGGTACCGATCATACTGTAAATGGGTAAATGCCTTATCCGCCTCGTCAGCACGCGCAAAATGTGTAAACATTCCCTCGATCTCAATGCCCGGAAGCTTTGCAATCCGCTCTATCCCTTTCAGGCTATTTTCATCCGGGTGAAATCCGATTCGTCCCATGCCGGTATCGAGCGCAATATGCATTTTCGCCGTCTTTCCCATCGAAACCGCAAGTTTTGAGAGTAGCTCTGCCTTGTCTTCCTCAAAGATCGCTGGACGGATATCGCCCTCAATCAATTCCGCAAAATGGCGTGGGTGCGTGCTGCCAAGCACCAGAATCGGTTTGTCAATGCCGTGGCGGCGCAGGTTCTGTCCTTCCTCCAAGGTTGCCACCGCATAGCCCCAGACAAACGGCGCGATCGTCTTCGCCACCGGGACAGCCCCGTGACCGTAACCATCCGTCTTAACCACGCCGATCATCTTCGTTTTTGCCGGAAGATTTTCGCGCATCGCCTCCATATTTTTCACAATCGCATCCAGGTCAATCCGCGCATAAATCCGGGTATATGGTTCTTCTGCCATTGTATATGCTTTTTCCATCTTTTTGTCTTCCTTTTTATTTTCAATCTATCTTTTCAAGCAGACAGTCCGCGATATCTCTTGCCAGCACGGAATGCTCTCCCTTTTTACAGGCAGCTGCCGCCCCAGCTCTTCCGTGCAGGAACACGCCGAGCGCCGCCGCCTCATCCTCTGAAAATCCCAGCGCCAGAAGCCCGGCAATCACACCGGTCAGCACATCGCCGGAACCACCCTTTGCCATCGCGGCGCAGCCGCTGTCGCCGATATACACATTGCCATCGCGCCCCGCCGTCACCGTCACGGCATCCTTGAGCACGCAGGTCACGCCTTTTTCTTCGCCATACCGCACCGCTGACTCGACCAGATCCCGTTTCAGATCCTCAATCGAGCGTCCCGTCAGACGCGCCATCTCTCCCAGATGCGGAGTAACGATCACATTTTCCGTAAAATACCCGGACAAATGCGGATGCTGTGCGACAGCATTTAATCCATCCGCATCCACAATGATCGGCACATAGGCGGAAAGCAGCACGTTCTGCACCAGACTTGCGACATGGGCTTCCTTTCCCAGTCCCGGTCCCAGCACGATCGCGCTCGCCCAGCCGCACTCCTGTTCCACCAGGCTCTTAAAACCTGCCGGATCCGTCTGTGCCTGTTCCGGATCATACGGCGTCAGGATCGCCTCCGGAAGGAGATTTTGCAGAATCGGCACATTTGCCCGGACGGTCAGGATCTTCACAAGTCCTGCGCCCATCCGGTACGCAGCCAGGGCGCTCAAATACGCTGCGCCGCACATCCCCTCCGAACCGGCTGCGATCAGGATTTTTCCATACGTTCCCTTGTTGGCGTCTGCCCGCCGTTTCGGGATCTGGCTCCGATCCTCCGGATCATAGGCAAAATAGGTATGCCCTTCATATTTTGTATACGCCGGAAACCCGATGTCGGCAATCACAATCTCGCCGCACAGCTTCCGTCCCGGATAGAACACCATTCCCAGCTTCTCATAGCCGAAAGTAACGGTCAGATCCGCCTCAGCTGCCTCGCCAAGCGCCGCCCCCGTCTCTGAGCTGACGCCGGACGGAATATCAACCGCAACTACCGCCTTTGGCTCCTGCTCCCG